>JBDSBX010000169.1:0-8661 GCA_039921365.1 Sphingomicrobium sp.
TATTTCGCCGCGCTGACCGTCGCTCCTGCGGTGCGCGATCTCGGGCTGTCGCTCGGCGTCACTTCGGCGTCGAGCGAAAGCGCGCTCGCCGCCGGGCTGGTGATGGGAATCATGATCATTCCGTTCATCAGTTCGATGGCCGACGATTCGATCGCTGCCGTGCCGCAGGCGATGCGTGACGGATCGCTGGCGATGGGCGCCACCAAGTCGGAGACCATCCGCAAGGTCGTGCTGCCGGCCGCTTTGCCCGGCGTCGTCGGCGGCGTGCTGTTGGCTGTCAGCCGCGCGATCGGCGAGACGATGATCGTCGTGATGGCCGCTGGCCTGGCCGCGAACATGACCGCCAATCCGTTCGCCAGCGTCACCACAGTCACCACCCAGATCGTCCAATTGCTGACGGGCGACCAGGAATTCGACAGCGCCAAGACGCTCGCCGCGTTCGCGCTCGGCCTCGCGCTGTTCCTGATCACGCTGGTCCTCAACCTGATCGCGCTGACCGTCGTGCGCCGTTACCGAGAGGCTTATGAGTAGCGTCGCCCAACCCCAGCGGACCGGCGCCTCCCAGGACGCGCGGTTGCGCAAGCGCTATGCGGCCGAGCGGCGGTTCCATTTCGCGGGACTGTTCGCTGTCGGCCTGTCGGCGCTGTTCCTGGCGTTCCTGCTGTCCAACATGATGTGGAAGGGCCTCGGCGGCTTCACCCATTATGAGGCGGCGGTGCCGATCGACTTTGCGCGATCCGACCTGATGCTCGACCCCGCGACGTTGAAGGGCCCGGATGCCAGCGAAGTCATTGCCGGGGCCGACGTCGAAGGCGCGCTGGCCAAATCCGCGAGCGCTGCGTTCGGACCCGCCGCCGAGGAAATGTTCGGGGCGGCGGCGAACCGCTCGCTCAGCCGGCAGTTGATCCGCGACCCCGGCCTGCTTGGCCGGCGCGTAACCCTGTGGCTTCCAGTCGGCAGCAAGGTCGACGTCGCGGCCAAGCAGGGCAGCGATGCCGCCAGCGCCGGCCTGGTCGGCCAGCTCAAGGCCAAGAATGCTCTGCGCCGCACCGTCAACATGGACTTCCTGACCGAATCCGACGCTACCGACGCGTCCGCGGTCGGCATCTGGGGGGCGCTCAAGGGCACCTTCCTGACGATCATGGTGACGATGCTGCTGGCGTTTCCGATCGGCGTTCTCTCCGCCGTTTATCTCGAGGAATTCGCCCGCCGCAATCGCTGGACCGACGCTATCGAAGTGTCGATCAACAACCTCGCCGCGGTGCCGTCGATCATCTTCGGACTACTCGGCCTGGCGGTGTTCTTGAACTTCATGCACTTGCCGCGCTCGGCGCCGTTGGTCGGCGGGCTGACGCTCGCCCTGATGACCATGCCGGTGATCGTTATTGCCGGCCGCAACGCGATTACCTCGGTGCCGCCCTCGATCCGCGATGCGGCGCTCGGGGTTGGAGCGTCCAAGATGCAAGTGGTGTTCCACCATGTGCTGCCGCTCGCTTTGCCCGGCATCCTCACCGGAACGATCATCGGCATGGCCCGCGCGCTCGGCGAGACGGCGCCGCTGCTGATGATCGGCATGCGCGCGTTCATCGCCGCGCCGCCGAGCGGGCTGACCAACCCGGCGACCGTCTTGCCGGTGCAAATCTTCCTGTGGTCCGACGAGGTCGACCGCGGCTTCGTCGAGAAGACCAGCGCCGCGATCATCGTGCTTTTGCTGTTCATGCTGTTGATGAACGGCCTCGCCATCTATCTCCGCAACCGCTTCGAGCAACGCTGGTGACCCTTATGAAAGAAAAAATGCCCCTCAACTCGACGTCGCCGATACCGATGCCATCGGCGGCGATCGCCGCGGAAGCGAAGCGCGCCGGTCCGTCGACCACCGAGGACCATGCGTTGCCACCGGAACCGCAAGTTGCGCTTCCCAAGGAAGGCCCTGCTCCCGCTCCCGAGCCCGAGCCGGGGCGGACACCGAAAATGCGCGCGCAAAACGTCAGCGTTTTCTACGCCGACAAGCAGGCGCTCAAAGACGTCTCGATCGATATCCACGAGGATCGCGTCACCGCCTTCATCGGGCCGTCAGGATGCGGCAAGTCGACATTCCTGCGCACGCTCAACCGGATGAACGACACCATCCCCTCGGCCAGGGTGACCGGCCACATCGAGCTCGACGACGAGGACATCAACAGCAGCGACATGGACGTCGTCCAGCTGCGCGCCCGCGTCGGCATGGTGTTCCAGAAGCCAAACCCCTTTCCCAAGTCGATATTCGAGAACGTCGCCTACGGACCGCGCATCCACGGTCTCGGTAACACCAAGGCCGATCTCGAGCAGATCGTCGAAAAATCGTTGAAGCGCGCGGGGCTGTGGGAAGAGGTCAAAGACCGCCTTGGCGAAAGCGGCATCTCCTTGTCCGGCGGCCAGCAACAGCGCCTGTGCATCGCCCGCGCCATCGCCGTCGATCCCGAAGTGATCCTGATGGACGAGCCCTGCTCGGCGCTCGACCCCATCGCCACCGCCAAGATCGAGGAGCTGATCCACGAGCTGCGCGGCCGCTATGCGATCGCCATTGTCACCCATAACATGCAACAAGCGGCGCGGGTGTCGCAGCGCACGGCGTTTTTCCATCTCGGCGAAATGATCGAGTCGGGCAAAACCAGCGAGATTTTCACCAATCCTACGCAGAAGCGCACCCAGGATTATATCACCGGCCGCTACGGCTGATCGGAGCGAAAGCGATGCAACAGACCAGCGGACATACGCTCAAAGCGTTCGACGAGGACATCGACCGGCTGCGCGCGCTGATCAGCCAGATGGGCGGGTTGGCTGAACATGCGATCGGCGAGGCGATGCGCTGCCTCGTCCAGCGTGACCTCGAAGGCGCGCTGCGGGTGATCGAGAATGACAAGAAACTCGATGCGCTCGAAGTCGAGACCGAACGCCGGGCGGTGCAGCTGATCGCGCTGCGCGCGCCAATGGCCGGCGATCTTCGCGACGTCGTCGCCGCGCTCAAGATTTCCGGCGTCGTTGAGCGCATCGGCGACTATGCCAAGAACATCGCCAAGCGGGTGCCGCTGATCGAGCCTGCCAACAAGATCGAACCGATGTCGCTGCTCCCCGAGATGGCGCGCATCGCCACCAGCATGGTCCATGACGTGCTCGATGCCTTCATTCAGCGCGACGCCGAAGTCGCGCTCCAGGTGTGCGAGCGCGATGTCGCGGTCGACGATTTCTACGACTCGATCTTCCGGGCGTTGCTCACCCACATGATGGAAAATCCGCACAACATCAGCCATTCGACCCATCTGCTATTCGTCGCCAAGAACCTCGAGCGGGTTGGCGATCACGCGACCAACATCGCCGAAATGGTCTATTATGCCGCGACCGGACTGCACATGACCGATCGTAATCGCTCCGAAGCCGAAGCCGACTGACGGATGGGCAAGAATGGCACCAAGCGGCTGCTGTTGGTCGAAGACGATCGGGCGCTTGCCGAACTGGTCAAATACCATTTCGGGCGCGAAGGTTTTACCGTGACCAGCACCGCGGTCGGCGACGAGGCGCTGATCCTGATCGACGAGGTCAAGCCTGACCTGGTGATCCTCGACTGGATGATCGAAGGGATCAGCGGGATCGAAGTCTGCCGCCGCCTGCGGCGCAGCCCGGCCACCGCCAACATGCCGATCATGATGCTGACCGCGCGCGGCGAAGAAGACGACCGCGTCCGCGGGCTCGAGACCGGCGCCGACGATTTCATCACCAAGCCGTTCAGCCCCAAGGAATTGATCGCCCGCGCCAATGCGCTGCTGCGCCGCTCGCGGCCGCATCTGTCGGCCAAGAAACTCGGCTATCACGGCATTGAGATGGACCTGGTGGCGCACCGCGTTCGCCGCGATGGCATGCCGGTGGCTCTTGGACCGACTGAATACCGCCTGCTGCGGCACTTGTTGGAGAATCCGCAGCGGGTCTTTTCGCGCCAGCAACTGCTCGAAGCGGTGTGGCCGCACAGCGAGGAAATTGAGCTTCGAACGGTCGACGTCCACGTCCGCCGCCTGCGCATCGCGCTCGCCAAGGGCGACGACTTTGACCTCATCCGAACCGTCCGCTCCGAAGGCTATTCGCTGGATGCCGACGGTGGCTCCTAGGCCTGCAATGGGAGGGAATATGACCGACCGACCTTATAACGTCCTCTTCCTGTGCACTGGCAATTCGGCGCGCTCGATCCTTGCCGAAGCCATCCTCAACCGCGAGGGTCGCGGCGAGTTCAAAGCCTATTCGGCGGGCAGCCATTCCAAGGGTGAAGTCCATCGCATGGCGCTCGAGACACTCGAGGAAATGGGCTTCCTGACCGATGGCTGTCGTTCCAAGGACTGGAACGAATTCGCGGCGGACGGCGCGCCAGTACTCGATTTCGTCTTTACGGTTTGCGACAATGCGGCGGGCGAGATGTGCCCGGCCTGGCCCGGCCAACCGATGACCGCCCACTGGGGGATCGAGGACCCTGCCGCGGTCGAGGGAGATGAAGAACTGTGCCGGCGTGCGTTCCGCGCCGCCTTCTTCGCGCTGCAACGACGGATTGGCTTATTTCTTGCGCTTCCGCTCGAAAGCATCGACGAGCTGAGCCTTCAGACCAGGCTGCGCGAGATCGGCCGAACCTCGGATCAAGATGCCGCTTAATCAGCCGCCGCTGGCGCGAAGGCTCGCCACGGAGGGTCTCGGCGCTTTCTTCCTGTTCGCGACGGTGATCGGGTCGGGGATCATGGCCGAGAAATTGTCGGCCGGGAACGACGCGGTCGCCTTGCTTGGCAACACCGTGGCGACCGGCGCGATGCTGTTCGTTTTGATCACGCTGCTCGGCCCGATTTCGGGAGCGCATATGAACCCGGCGGTGTCGCTGGTTGCGGCTTCGCGGGGCGAGCTCGGCTGGCGGGATGTAGCGCCTTACATCACGGCGCAGTTGGCGTTCGGAATCCTCGGCGTGTGGGCCGCGCACGCGATGTTCGAGCTGCCGGTGCTGCAATATTCGGTGAAAGCCCGGACCGGCGGCGGGCAATGGCTCGGCGAAGCGATTGCCACGTTCGGCCTGATCCTGACCATCCTCGGCACCGTCCGCTTCCGGCCCCAGGCGGTGGCGGCAAGCGTCGCGCTGTACATTACGGCGGCGTATTGGTTCACCTCGTCGACCAGCTTCGCCAATCCGGCCATCACCGTCGCCCGCAGCCTGTCCGATACATTCGCCGGAATTGCGCCTTGCGACGTGCCTCTGTTCATCGCCGCGCAGCTGATCGGCGCGGCTTGCGCGGCCGTGGTGGCGAAAGCCTTATTCAACGGGAAAACGACGGAGCGTGGTGGGCGCGGCAAGGATTGAACTTGCGACCCCTGCGGTGTGAACACAGTGCTCTACCACTGAGCTACGCGCCCACGCTCTGGCCGGAAAAATGGCGCTTAAAGGCCCCCTCGCCTGCTGTCTACACTAGCGAGAAGTTACTGAACCGCGTCCTTGAGTCCCTTGCCGGGACGGAACTTGGGCTGCGAGCTGGCCTTGATCTGGATGGGTTCGCCGGTGCGCGGATTACGTCCGGTCGAGGGCTTGCGGCGAGTGACGGAGAAATTGCCGAATCCCACCAGCCGGACTTCATCGCCGCGCTTGAGTGCCGAGGTGATCACTTCGAGCATGGTCTCGACGGCGCGGACCGCGTCATTGCGGTTGAGCCCGGCGCGATCCGCGACATGGCCGATGAGTTCCTGCTTGTTCATACGCTCGCTGCTCCTCGGACAGATGGCGAGACTCGGGCGCGTCCGACCAATGTCTTTAAGGCAAGACTCGGCGGCGAAGTCAAAGGCCTTCGCGGACTAGTGGCGGACCGGTGTCCCGGATTCGGGCACGGCCGGATGCGCCGGCGGCTCGGCGGCATGCTCATCGGCCTCGGTCCATTCGATCGGCTGCATCGGCTCGGTCAGCGCCAGCGCCAGCACTTCATCGACGTGAGCAACAGGAATGATCTTCAGAACCTCCTTCAGCGAGGCAGGGATTTCGGCCAAATCCTTTTCGTTCTCGGCCGGGATCAGCACCGTGGTGATGCCGCCGCGCAAGGCCGCGAGCAGCTTTTCCTTGAGACCACCAATCGGCAGCACTCGGCCGCGAAGCGTGACCTCGCCGGTCATCGCGACGTCGCGCCTGACGGCAATGCCGGTCAGCGTCGAGATCATCGCCGTGACCATGCCGACGCCCGCCGACGGCCCGTCCTTGGGTACCGCGCCCTCAGGCAAGTGGACGTGGATGTCCTTCCTGGCGAAGATCGACGGTTTTACGCCGTAGCTCGGGCTGCGCGCCTTGACGAAGCTCATCGCCGCCTGGATCGATTCCTGCATCACTTCGCCAAGCTTGCCGGTCGTCTTGACCAAACCCTTGCCGGGGACGGTGACCGCCTCGATCGTCAGCAGTTCGCCGCCGACTTCGGTCCAGGCAAGCCCGGTGACCGCGCCGATCTGGTCTTCTTCCTCGCCAACCCCGTAACGATACCGGATGACCCCGAGATAATCGCCGAGATTGTCTTCGGTCAGCTCGACCGAGGTGACCTTGCCTTCGAGGATCTGGCGGAGCGACTTGCGCGCCACCTTGGCGAGCTCGCGCTCGAGCGTACGGACGCCGGCTTCGCGCGTATAATGCCGCATGATGCCGCGCAGCGAGCCCTCGGAATATTGCAGCTCCTCGGGCTTGAGGCCGTGCGCCTCCATCTGCTTGGGGATCAGGTGCCGCTTGGCGATCTCGACTTTTTCGTCCTCGGTGTAGCCTTCGAGCCGGATGACCTCCATCCGGTCGAGCAACGCTTGGGGGATATCGAGCGAGTTGGCGGTCGTGACGAACATCACGTCCGACAAGTCATAGTCGATTTCCAGATAATGGTCCTGGAACTTCGAATTCTGTTCGGGATCGAGCACTTCGAGCAGCGCCGCCGCCGGGTCGCCGCGAAAGTCCGTGCCGAGTTTGTCGATCTCGTCGAGCAGGAACAACGGATTGGAGGTGCCGGCCTTTTTGAGGTTGGCAATCACCTTGCCCGGAAGCGAGCCGATGTAGGTCCGGCGATGGCCGCGGATCTCCGCCTCGTCGCGGACGCCGCCCAATGATTGGCGAACGAACTCGCGGCCAGTGGCACGGGCGATCGAGCGGCCGAGCGACGTCTTGCCGACACCCGGAGCGCCGACCAGGCACAGGATCGGACCCTTCAATTTGTTAGTGCGCGCCTGGACCGCGAGATATTCGACGATCCGGTCCTTGACCTTTTCAAGCCCGTAATGGTCCTCGTCGAGCACCGCCTGGGCCTCTGCGATATCCTTTCGAACGCGGGATTTCTTGCCCCATGGAAGCCCAAGCAGAACGTCAAGATAGTTGCGCGCAACGGTCGCTTCGGCCGACATCGGCGCCATCGCCTTGAGTTTTTTCAATTCCGATAAAGCGCGGACCCGGGCTTCCTTGGAGAGGCGCGTCTTGCGGATCTTGGCGGCCAGTTCGGCGAGCTCGTCGCCGCCCTCCTCGCTTTCGTTGCCAAGCTCGCGCTGGATCGCTTTCAGCTGCTCGTTGAGATAATATTCGCGCTGGGTCTTCTCCATCTGGCGCTTGACCCGGCTGCGGATCTTTTTCTCGACCTGGAGGACGCCGAGCTCGCCTTCCATGAAGGCAAACACCATTTCCATGCGCCGGACGGGGTTGAGCTCGCCGAGCAGCGCCTGCTTGTCGGCGACCTTGATCGACAGGTTGGAAGCGACCGCGTCGGCGAGTACCGACGGATCTTCGATCTCGCCGAGCTGGATGCCGGTTTCGGGCGGCAAGCGCTTGTTGAGCTTGGCGTAATTTTCGAACTGCTCGATGACCGAGCGCATCAGCGCCTGGGATTCGGGTCCTTCGGCAGCCTGCTCTCCGACGTCCTCGACCTTCGCCGTCATGTAGCCGTCCTTGGCGACCAGATCGACCAGCTTCGCCCGGCACAGGCCCTCGACCAGCACCCGGACGGTGCCGTCGGGAAGCTTGAGTAGCTGCATCGCGGTGGCGACGACGCCGAGGTCGTAGAGCGCGTCGCGGTCGGGATCGTCCTCACCCGGGTCGAGCTGGGCGACCAGAAACAATTCCTTGTCGGTCGCCATCGCCGCTTCAAGCGCGGCGACGGATTTTTCGCGGCCGACGAACAGGGGCACGATCCGCTGCGGGAAAACGACAATGTCGCGGAGCGGGAGAATGGGGAGCAAGCGTGTCATGCGACCTATATGGGCGGCACCCCGGCGCGGCGCAACAAAGCCCCGGCAACTATCCCCAAAGATTGCCCGCCTGAACCACAGCCAGCGAATAAATCACTGATTCTGCTGCCGTTCAGCTTTCCATGCTAAGCGTTCGAGAATGAACCAGGGTCATTTCAAATCACATCGTCTGTTGTTTGCCCTCGCGGCGCTCAGCCTGTCGGGAGCGGCGATCGCCCAGCGCGAGCAGCCGATCGAGCCGATCGACCTGCCGCCAAGCGTCGAGCAAGGCGTCGACATGATCTACATCGACCCGGAGATCGCGCCTCGTCTCAACGACCAGAATGTCGCGATGCACCAGATTTCGTTCGAGGAATGGGCCGGCGCGCCGCTCGACCTGTTCTTGCCGGTCAACCCGATTTACACCGACCTCCG
>JBDSBX010000170.1:0-3066 GCA_039921365.1 Sphingomicrobium sp.
TCCGCACAAACCGACCGGCCCGGGCGGGCATTGCCCGTGCCGCTGTGCGGCACTAACGCTCCCTTCGAACATGCGCGACAAAGATCCTTCGAAGCTGAAGCCGAACCGGCCGCAGCTGGCGCTGCACGTGCCGCAGCCACCGTTCCGGCCGGGCGACACGCCGGACTTTTCGTCGCTGAAAATTCCCGCCGCGGGCGAGGCCGCGCGGCCGGACGTGGCGGCCGCGCCCGCCGACACATTTGCGCTGACGACACATCTGGTTCGCGTGCTCGACGAGCAGCACCAAGCGGTGGGCGCGTGGGACCCGAAGCTCGATCCCGAAACCTTGAGCAAGATGCTGCGCGACATGGTCACGGTGCGGGTGTTCGACGACCGCATGTACCGCGCCCAGCGGCAGGGCAAGACCAGTTTCTATATGAAGTGCACCGGCGAGGAGGCGATCGCCGTCGCCACCGCCACCGCGCTCGACCGCGACGACATGCATTTTCCAAGCTACCGCCAACAGGGTTTGCTCATCGCCCGCGGCTATCCGCTCAAGGACATGATGTGCCAGATTTACTCGAACAAGGGCGACAAGCTGCAGGGCCGCCAGCTGCCGATCATGTATTCGGACAAGTCATACGGCTTCTTTTCGATCTCGGGCAATCTGGGGACGCAATTCCCGCAGGCGGTAGGCTGGGCGATGGCATCCGCGATCAAGGGCGACAGCCGCATCGCCATGGGCTGGATTGGCGACGGCGCGACGGCCGAGGGCGACTTCCATTCGGCGATGACCTTCGCCGCGGTCTATCAGGTGCCGGTGGTGCTGGCGGTGGTCAACAACCAGTGGGCCATTTCCAGCTTCTCGGGGATTGCCGGCGCCGAGCGCGCCACCTTTGCGCAGCGCGCGATTGGCTATGGCATCGCCGGCCTGCGGGTCGATGGCAATGACGCCCTGGCGGTCTATGCGGCGGTGCGCTGGGCAAGCGAGCGCGCACGATCGAACAACGGGCCGACGCTGATCGAATTCTTCACGTATCGCGCCGAAGGGCATTCGACGTCCGACGACCCGTCGGGATATCGCCCGGTTAGCGAGGCCAAGGCGTGGCCGCTGGGCGATCCGATCGAGCGGTTGAAGGCGCACTTGATCGCGCTCGGCGAGTGGGACGAGGAGCGCCACGCGGCGATGGCAGCCGAGCTCGACGCCATTGTCCGCGCCGAGCAGAAAGAGGCGGAAAAGCTCGGCATCCTGCCCCAGCAGGGCAAGGACAATATCGGCAGCATGTTCGAGGACGTCTACGCCGACATGCCGTGGCACATCGCCGAGCAGCGCGACCAGGCCTTGGCAGAGTCCGGGGAAGAGTCGCGCTGATGGCCAATATGAACATGATCCAGGCGATCAACAGCGCCCACCAGGTGACGATGACCCGCGACCCCGACATCGTCGTTTTCGGCGAGGACATCGGCTATTTCGGCGGCGTATTCCGGGCGACCGAAGGCTTGCAGAGCGAGTTCGGCAGCAACCGCGTCTTCGATGCCCCGATTTCCGAAGGCGGGATCGTCGCCGCGGCGGTCGGCATGGCGGCTTATGGCCTAAAGCCGCTGATCGAAATCCAGTTCGCCGATTACATCTACCCCGGCTACGACCAGATCGTCAGCGAGGTCGCCAAGATGCGCTATCGCACCGCCGGCGAATGGCCGATGCCGATGGTCATCCGCACGCCCTATGGCGGCGGCATCTTTGGCGGCCAGACCCACAGCCAGAGCCCGGAAAGCCTGTTCACCCATATCGCCGGCTTGAAGACCGTGATCCCGTCGAGCCCATACGACGCCAAGGGCCTGCTGATCGCCGCGATCGAGGACCCCGACCCGGTCATCTTCTTCGAGCCCAAGCGCATCTACAACGGCCCGTTCGACGGCCATCACGACCGGCCCGTGACGCCCTGGGCCAAGCACCCGGCGAGCGAAGTGCCCGAGGGGCATTACACGATTCCGCTGGGTAAGGCGGCGGTGGTTCGCAAGGGCGAGGCGCTCACCATCCTGGCCTATGGGACGATGGTTCACGTCGCCTTGGCGGCGGTCGAGGCACTGGGCCTGGACGCCGAAGTCATCGACCTCAGAACGCTGGTGCCGCTCGATATCGCGGCG
Source organism: Sphingomicrobium sp. (assembly GCA_039921365.1). GTDB lineage: Bacteria > Pseudomonadota > Alphaproteobacteria > Sphingomonadales > Sphingomonadaceae > Sphingomicrobium. Next base: position 2,128 of record JBDSBX010000170.1, read on the forward strand.
ATCGAGGCCTCGGTCGAAAAGACCGGCCGCTGCCTGGTGGTCCAGGAAGCGCCGCGGACGTCCGGCTTTGGGGCCGAGCTGGCGGCGCTGGTCCAGGAACGCTGCTTCTATCATCTCGAGAGCCCGGTCGAGCGGGTCACCGGTTGGGACACGCCCTATCCGCACAGCTATGAATGGGCCTATTTCCCGGGACCCAAGCGCATGCGCAAAGCGCTCGAGAAAGTGATGGCCGACTGATGGCAAAATACGAATTCAAGCTGCCGGACATCGGCGAAGGCATTGCCGAGGCGGAGATCGTCGCGTGGCACGTCAAGGTCGGCGACCGGGTCGAGGAAGACCAGCAGCTGGCCGACATGATGACCGACAAGGCGACGGTCGAAATGGAAACGCCGGTGGCGGGCACGGTGGTCGAGCTGGCCGGCGAAGTCGGCGACCAGATTCCGATCGGTTCGGTGCTGGCGGTGATTGAGACCGACGGTGAGGCCGCGGCGGCGAGCACGACGGCGGAAATGCCGATGGCGGACGGTGCCGAAGCGCCGACGCCGGCGCAGGTCGAGGCCGTGCCGACGATGGCGGTGGCTGAAACTCCCCGCCCGCTCGCGGGAGGGGAAGAGCCGCTCAGCGGCGAAGGGGAGGGCCTGTCCAAGGCCGCGACTGCCAAGAAAGACACAAGCCCACCCCCAGCCCCTCCCGCTATCGGGAGGGGAGAAGGAAGCGCCCCTCCCGCTAGCGGGAGGGGAGAAAAGGCCTTGGCCTCGCCGGCAGTGCGCCAGCGGGCTCGGGATCTTGGCATCGGGCTCGCAGAAGTGAAAACCGCCAGCGACCGCGTGCGCCATTCGGATTTGGATGCTTATCTGCTTTACAATGGCGGCTCGGTTTCCGGGCGCGGCGCCGCAACTCGCGCCGACGAGACGATCAAGGTCGTCGGGCTGCGGCGCA
>JBDSBX010000171.1:0-2965 GCA_039921365.1 Sphingomicrobium sp.
CAAGCGGCCCGAGATGGGTGCGGTCGCGTCGCGCCTGGCCGATGTGGTGATCGTCACCGACGATAATCCGCGTGGCGAGGATGCGGCGAAAATCCGCGCCGAGATTCTCGCCGGAGCCCCCGGTGCCACCGAAATCGCCGGTCGCCGCGAGGCGATCGCGCAAGCCATTAACACCGCTCGGGCTGGCGATATCGTCCTGCTCGCCGGCAAGGGACACGAGCAGGGCCAGATCATCGGCGCCGGCGCCGACCAGCGCGTGCTGCCGTTCGACGATGTGGTCGTCGCTCGCGAGTGCGCGGCGTGAGCGTTGCCGCCACATTCCGTTCGTATCGAGTGAAGTCGAGATACGTCCCTCGACTTCGCTCGGGACGAACGGGGAGGGTTGACGCTCGATGACTGCCCTGTGGACCTCAGCCGAAATCGAGACGGCAACCGGGGGCACGGCGCACGGCGATTTCGAGGCGACGGGAGTCACCTTCGACAGCCGCGAGGTTGAGCCTGGTGACCTGTTCGTCGCCATGCCGGGCACCGCTCATGACGGCCACCAGTTCGTTGATCGCGCGGTTGCCGCGGGGGCCGCGGGAGCGCTGGTTTCGCAAGCCATCGACGGGCCGCACGTGTTGGTCACCGACACCGCGCGGGCGCTCGAGGATCTCGGCCGGGCGTCACGCGCCCGATCGGCCGCGAAAATCATGGCGGTCACCGGCTCGGTCGGCAAGACCAGCACCAAGGAAGCGATTTACGCCGCCCTCGAGCGTTGGCGGCCGGGCCGCGTCCATCGCTCGGTCAAGAGCTACAACAACCACACCGGTGTGCCGGTTAGCCTGGCGCGAATGCCGCGCGACACCGATTTCGCGGTGCTCGAACTCGGCATGAGCAATGCCGGTGAGATCGCCGCGCTGACCCGCATGGTGCGCCCGCATGTTGCGCTGATCACCGCGATCGCGCCAGCGCACATCGAAACCCTCGGCTCGGAACAAGCGATCGCCGACGCCAAGGGCGAGATTTTCCAGGGCCTCGAGCCGTTTCCCGGCGAAGAAGGCGGGGTCGCCATCGTCCCCAACGACGACCCGCACCGCGACCGGCTGGTCAAGGCCGCCCGCCGCTTCGCCGGAAGCATCATCACTTTCGGTGACGGCGACGCCGACGTCCATGCGGTCCACGCGGTTCGCTCGACCGGCGGCGGCAGCCTGATCACCGCCTCACTGCTCGACTGCGCCTTGACCTTTACCATCTCGCAGCGCGGCGACCATTGGGTGACCAATGCGCTGGCGGCGCTGGCGGTCATCGAGGCGGTCGGCGGCGACGTCGCGGTGGCCGGCCTTGCGCTGGGCGACATGGGCGCGTTGAAAGGCCGCGGCGAGCGCCACACGCTGCCCATCGAAGGCGGCGACCTGCTGCTTATCGACGAGACCTACAACGCTAATCCGGCGTCGGTGGCGGCGACTTTGAGGAGCCTCGGCTCGGAGATTGGCCCGGCGCGGCGGATCGCGGTGCTTGGCCCGATGCGCGAACTCGGCAGCCATAGCGATGGGCTGCATGCCGGGCTTGCCCCGGCAGTGGTCGATGCGCACGTCGACCGGCTGATCCTGATCGGTGACGAATTGGCGCCACTGGCCGAGGCGCTCGCCGGCCAGGTCGAGGTTGACCGTACCGCCACCGTCGATGAAGCGACGCAGCTGCTGCTGCGGCTGGTCCGGCCCGGCGACGCGGTGCTGGTCAAGGCGTCCAACTCGGTCGGGCTTGCGAGGCTGGTCGAGCAAGTGGCAGGGGAGCTTGCAATATGCTCTACCTGATCGCTGAACAGCTCGGGTTCCCCGGCGTCCTTAACCTCATCCGCTATATCAGCTTCCGCGCTGGCGCGGCCAGCGCGACCGCGCTGGCCATCGGGCTGATACTCGGGCCGTGGTTCATCTCTTATTTGCGCGTCCGGCAAGGCAAGGGCCAGCCGATCCGCGCCGACGGCCCGCAAAGCCACCTCGCCAAGCGCGGCACGCCGACCATGGGCGGGCTGCTGATCCTGATCTCGGTCGCGATCTCGACCTTGCTGTGGATGGATTTGACCAACCCCTATGTGTGGGCGTGCCTGCTCGTCACCGGCGGCTTCGGGTTGATCGGCTTCCTCGACGATTACGACAAGGTCAAGAAGGCGCATCACGCCGGCCTGTCGGGCAAGATGCGGCTGGCGCTCGAGTTCCTGATCGCCGGCTTCGCCACCTGGCTGATCATCCGCAACGGCAACACCGACCTCTATCTGCCGTTCGTCCAGGGGCCAGTGATGGACCTCGGCTGGCTGTATATTGCGTTCGGCGCCTTCGTCATCGTTGCCTTTGGCAATGCGGTCAATCTGACCGACGGGCTCGACGGCCTGGCGACCATGCCGGTGATCATCGCCGCAGTCGCGTTCCTGCTCATCTCCTACCTCGTCGGCAACGCCAAGTTCGCGACCTATCTGGGCATTCCGCACATCCTCGGCGTCGGCGATCTGACCGTTCTGTGCCTGGCGATCGTCGGCGCCGGGCTGGCGTTTCTGTGGTTCAACGCCCCGCCGGCCGCGGTTTTCATGGGCGACACCGGCAGCCTTGCCCTCGGCGGCGCGCTGGGGGCGATCGCGGTCGCCGCGCACCACGAGTTCGTGCTGGTCATCATCGGCGGGGTGTTCGTGGTTGAAGCGCTGTCGGTGGTGATCCAGGTCGCCGTCTACAAACGCACCGGCAAGCGCGTCTTCCGGATGGCCCCGATCCATCACCATTTCGAGCAGCTCGGCTGGTCCGAGCCCACCGTCGTGATCCGTTTCTGGATCGTCGCCTTCGTGCTGGCCCTCGCCGGCCTGGCCTTCCTCTGGTTCAACGCGCCGCCGGCGGCGGTTTTCATGGGCGACACGGGCAGTCTCGCGCTCGGCGGCGCGCTTGGCGCGATCGCAGTTTCCGCCCGCCACGAAATCGTGCTCGGCATCATCGGCGGC
>JBDSBX010000172.1:0-2815 GCA_039921365.1 Sphingomicrobium sp.
ATTGTCGCCGGTGATGCTGCTGTCGATATGCAGGATGGTCACTATTGCCTCCTTAGTATGGAATCGTTACCAAGGCACCCTAAGTAACTACACGAAAACGGGCCGCAAGAACGCACTTTTCTGTGGCCGGCGAACAAATTTGTGGCCGAGGAACACGGCTGTGCCCTGAGCGAGAAAGAGAATGTCGATGAAGGATCCCAGCAACCCCGTATGCCGGACGATCAGCACATTGCTGTCGCGGATTGGCGACAAATGGACGGTGCTCGTCGTCTCGACGCTCGGCGATGGCTCGCGGCGTTTCAACGAACTCAGGCGCGAGATTCCGAGCGTTTCGCAGCGAATGCTGACGCTGACCCTGCGCAATCTGGAGCGCGACGGCCTGGTCAACCGGACCGTCACCCCGACGATCCCGCCGCGCGTGGATTACGAGCTGACCGAGCTTGGCACCTCGCTGCAAAAGCCGATCAATGCACTCGCGGGCTGGGCGCTGGACAATGTCGCGGCCATCCATGCCGCCCATGCACGGTTCGACCTGGAGCAGGACAAACGCGAGGCGGCGTGAGGCTAGTCAGCGCCAGCGCGCGCCCGGCCGCTTCACAAAGTGGCGCCAGACATAGCCCCAGGGGATAACGAGCAGCAGGATCGCGCCAAAGGCGATATTGAAGAAATCATCGGGAAAGGTCGGCGGATACTGACCGGCCGACCATTGCGGCAGCCCGTAGGCGACCATCCAGATCGCTTTCCACACGAACTCGAACATCAGCAATGGCAGCATCTCCAGCGGGTAACGCAGGCCGAGAAAGGCGAGCAGCCAGACGGCGCCGAGCAGGCTTGAAATCACTCCGCGGGCGGTGAGTTCGTGGCTGACGAGCTCGGGCACGATCATCGCGCCGAGCCCGACCACCAGCAGCAGGTACATGCCGCGCAGGATGTAGAGCCGCCACAGCAGCACCCCGAGGTCGCGGCCATCGTCGGGTTTGGCGGGTCGGCCGGCCGTGATTGGTGGAGGCATTTGTCAGTCCTCTGCGGATTGGCTGTGACGGCCGGGGGCCAGCGACAGCACCAGCCCGAGCGCCACCAGGGCCAGCACGCCCAAGACGATATAGGGAGTGGCGGGCTCGATCGGCGCGCGCGGGACTGCATAGCTTTGTAGAATGAAGCGCCGGCCGAGCTGCTCGGCGAGAACCAGCATATAGATCAACGGGACCATCGCCCGATAGCGGACGAGCGCCACCAGAGCGATCAGGGAAAGCGCCAATTGTCCAACGGCGTCCAAGGCGAACAACATCAGGACCGTTCGGGCAGCGGCCGGACTAAAGCTGTCGAGCGGCAAGCCGTCCGCGCCGGCCGCGACCGAGGCCGTGTTGAAGATGGAATTGACGCTGACGACGAGGGTCAGTGCAATCAGCAATCCCAGCAGCCACAATGAAGCGCGCTGCCCATCGAAACGATTGTCGAGCTGCGTTGGAAGAGTCGTGCAAGCATGAGTAGCTATCCCTCGGGTTCGAATTGCAGCAAGTCGCCGGGCTGGCAGCCCAGCGCGGCGCAAATCGCCTCGAGCGTCGAGAAGCGGATGGCGCGCGCCTTGCCGGTCTTGAGGATCGACAGATTGGCAAGCGTGATGTCGATCCGCCCGGCGAGATCGGTCAGGGTCATACGGCGGTCGTGAAGCAAATCGACGAGCTTGACGGAGATCGCCATGTCACACCGTCCCTTCGAGGTCTTCGCGCATCATCGCGCCCTCCGCGAAGACGCGGGCGAGGATGAAGGTCAGGAGCACCGCGAGCCAGCCGTTGACCGAGAAACCGGCGTCGAGGTGGAGCGGGAATTGCTTCGAAGCGATGGCCGTGCCGATGCTGCCGATCACCATGCTCAGCACTTGCAGCGCCAACAGCGCCCAGGCGACCGCGTTGAGGCGGTATGCATTCGCGGCGATGAATGGATCGCCCCGGCTGACCGTTTCGACCATCCGCAAGAGCCGCGTCAGTATCAGGTGGTTGAGCGGCACGGCCAAGAGCCCGAGGCCGGCGATCGCCCGCAGCCCGGTCATGATTGGCTCCGCCGGCGTTCCGGCTGGAACGTCGATTGCACGCATAAACCACGCCTCGTTGTAGGAGGTGAAAGCGAGCAGCCCGAGGATGGCCGCGCCATAGAGCCAGTTGACGATAACCAGGATCCGCAGAACGACATAAGCGATCGGCAAAGCGGCGGACTTGGATGAGGACATTGGTTTGCACTCCAGCGAATCGATATATCGCCTACCGGTACGAATATTATCGACAGTCGGTAAGATATTTATTGATAATCAATAATGAAAGACGTCGGCTTTTCCCCGACGGCAGGCTGGTCTAGTCGCGAGCGCATGCTCAAGCGCGCATCGACGCCCGACATTGCCGCCCTCAAGCTGCTCGAGGAGCGGCTGCGCTGGCTGTCGGCGTGGACCATCCACCATGCCAATCACATCCGCCCGTCGCCCGATGGCCTCAAGGTCGGCGGGCACCAGGCGAGCTGCGCATCGATGACGGCGATCATGGCCGCGCTCTATTTCCATGCGCTGGGGCCGAACGACCGGGTGGCGGTCAAGCCGCACGCCGGGCCGGTGCTGCACGCGATCCATTATCTGCTTGGCAGCCAGAGCCGCGAGCAGCTCGAGACGTTTCGCGGGTTCGGCGGGATGCAGAGCTATCCGAGCCGGACCAAGGACGCGATTCCGGTCGATTTTTCGACCGGCTCGGTTGGGCTTGGGGTGGCGATTACCGCTTTTGCCAGCCTCATCCAGGACTATCTCAGCGCCCACGGCTGGTTGGACGAGGCG
>JBDSBX010000173.1:0-3073 GCA_039921365.1 Sphingomicrobium sp.
GGATGAAGATCATGTCCAGCGGGATCAAAGTATTCTTCATCCAGAACGCGACCGGCTGCGGCGGATCGAAGGGAAAAATCATGCCGCGGTCGGGGCCAAGCGACGGCCGGTTCATCAGCCCTATTGCTTGCTCCTGCAACGAACCCGCGACCTCGACGATGAACCGATGGACCTTCGCACCCGAGCGGATGTCGAGCGTCACCTGCTGCAGTCCGGCCGGCGACCGCTCGGTCAGCGCCGCCGGCGGCAGGCCGCTCGGCGCGCAGGCGGCAATGGTGGACGACAGCATCAGCGTGGTGCCGAGGATCAGTGCGGCGCTCGCAGCTCGACGGCGGTCAGTCCCTTTGCGCTGGGCGCGATCCGCGCTTCCAATTGCTGTCCCGGTTGCAGTTCGCCGAGGCCCGCCAAGCGAACCGTTTCCATGTGGACGAACACATCCTCTGGCTCGCCGCCACGGTTGACGAAGCCATAGCCCTTGACGCGATTGAACCACTTGACCTCCACCGGCTGAAACGCCCCGGCCGTTTCCGACAATGCCTGGCGATCGGCCCGGTCTTTTTCGGAGATGGAAGCTTTGGGCTGCACTGGCAAGGCCGAGCTCAAGTCGATCGACAACACCCGCCGCACCTGCAGCCCGCGCTCCAGCCGGGCCGGAACGCATTCGACCAGCGCGCCTTCCGGGAGACTCCGGCGGCCATGCTCGCGAAGCACGCTGAAATGGAGCAGCACGTCGCCGTCGACGTCGTCGCTGACCAGGAAGCCGAAGCCGCGGGTCGAGTCGAACCATTTCACCCGGCCCGTGATCGGCGGCAATTCGGACGCGTCGGGCTCGCAACCACCGCCGCTTATGCTCGCCGCAATGCCGTCCGTTGGGGCGTCCCCCGCCTGCTTGGTGCTGCTACGCTGCACAAGGCATACTAACATGGGTTACAGTGTCGGCAAAACGACTTTGAGTCTTCGGCTATCCGGCGCTCTCGGACAACTGCTCGACGTCGATCGCGCCGCCGGGCGGCAGGTCGAGGATTGCCCGCGCGAGACCGAAGCCATGCCCGGCCCGGATCATTGCCCCGATGGCCCGCTCGCGCAGCTTGCGGTCGGGCGTGTGGATGGCGAACGGACCCAGATGGCGGCGCTCGGCGAAGCGCAGCGCGGATCCGACCGCTTCCGACCGGGCGAGGTCGCGCGCCGGCGCCGCGTCGGGCTCCTCGACGCCGGCGACGCGCAGCGACTGGTCGACCCGCCTCAGGCCATAGCCGCGGCCCGTCAGCGATCGTGATTTGGACAAGGCATAGGCCGCATCGTCGACATAGCCTTGCTCGGCGAAGCGTTCGGCCAGCGCGTCCACATCCGCCGGCGGTCCGTCGTCCCAGCCGCGCTCGCGAACCTTGCGCAACAGATAGGCGCGCAGCTTGGCGCGGGTCGTCGCGAACCGCCCGACATAGGCCAGCGCGAGCTCGTTGAGCTTCCCGGCGTTGAGCGGTGGGCGCGGTTTCCGTTGCGGGCTGGAACGCATGCGCCCTTTTTGTGCCACACTCCCCAACCATCACCAAGCGGTGGCTGGTTCAGGTTGCAGCCACGTGGGGGAGCCACACCACGGCCACCGGATCGTCGTTGATTGAGGAGAGGAACCGCGTGCTCGATCTCAAGCCGACGCCCAACTCCGGTTCTACTTCCTCCGGCCGGACTCCGCCCGAAGTGTCTTCGCCTGGGCTCGCTCCGCCAGGCGCGACGCCGACGGTCGATAACCAAGCCCGGCGCATCGCCAATTTCGCGACTCTTGGCGAAGCTCTTGACTATGCCGCGCTCGGCCAACGCGGGCTGAATTTCCACGACGCCCGCGGGACGCTCGTCCGAACCTACCCTTATGCCGAGTTGCGCGACGAGGCGCTGGCCCATGCTCGCCGCTTCATCGGCCTCGGCCTTGAGCCCGGCGACCGCCTCGCTTTGATCGCCGAGACCGGCGCCGAATTCGCCGCGGCCTTCTTCGGCGCTGTTTACGCCGGCCTGTGGCCGGTGCCGTTGCCCTTGCCGACCAGCTTTGGCGGCCGCGAAGCCTATGTCGAGCAGTTGAAGGTGATGCTGACCAGCAGCGACCCGGCGCTGTTCCTGTTTCCGGCCGAGATCGCCGAATTCGCCGGCGATGCCGCTGCTCAGCTCGGCGTTGCGGCGCGCCAGTGGGAGTCGCTGGCGGAGATCGAAGCCCCGTCCGTCGCTTTGCCCGAACTCGGCACCGACGAAATCGCCTATCTGCAATATTCGAGCGGTTCGACCCGCTTCCCGCACGGGGTTGCGGTGACCCACAAGGCGCTGCTCGACAATTTGCGTTCCCACGGCGTCGGGCTCGAACTCGAGGAAACCGACCGCGTCGTCTCGTGGCTTCCCTGGTATCACGACATGGGCCTCGTCGGTTGCCTGCTGTCGCCGGTCGCGAACCAGATTTCGGTCGATTATCTCAAGACCGAGGATTTCGCCCGCCGCCCGCTTGCCTGGCTCGACCTCATCACGCGCAATCCGGGCACCACGCTCAGCTACTCGCCAACGTTCGGCTATGACATCTGCTCGCGCCGCACCTCGTCGCAGACCCGCGCCGGCGACCGCTTCGACCTCAGCCGCTGGCGGATCGCCGGCAATGGCGCCGACATGATCCGCCCCGACGTCATGCAGGCGTTCGTCGACTGCTTCGCCGAGGCCGGCTTCAAGGCCAGCGCTTTCTGCCCGAGCTACGGCCTGGCCGAGGCGACCCTCGCCGTCTCGTTGATGCCGCCGGGCGAAGGCATTCGCCTTGAGCTGGTCGAGGAGCACGAGCTGTCGGGCGCCGAGATCGCCGACCGCGAGCGCCCGCGCCGTTTCCGCGCGATCGTCAATTGCGGCCGCCCGGTAAGCGGCATGGAAGTCGAGATCCGCGGGCCCGACGGCGCCCTCCTCCCCGACCGCGGCATCGGCAAGCTCTACGTCCGCGGCGCCAGCGTCATGACCGGCTATTTCCGCGATCCCGAATCGACCGCCGCCTGCCTGACCGGCGACGGCTGGCTCGACACCGGCGACATGGGCTATCTGTCGGGCGGCTACATCT
>JBDSBX010000174.1:0-2610 GCA_039921365.1 Sphingomicrobium sp.
GATCGCCGCGATCACCGTCCGCACGTCGGGCACGTCCTCGAGGATTTCGAGCCCCATGGTGCCATGGCCGGCGATGAAATCATGATTGTCGAACGGATGGATGAAAGTGCCGTCCATGCCGTCGAAATTTTGCGCCTCGGCCGCTCGCCACGCGTTCTGGTAGGAGACTGGAACGATGGTCGCGCCGAGCGCCCGCATCCGCTCGAGCTTGGTCTGCGGCGCGGTCTCGATCGCCACCACCGAGCAGGCAATACCCGCCGCCCGCGCCGCATAAGCCACCGCCTGCCCGGCATTGCCGGCGCTGATTGTCCACACCCCGCGGGCGCGCTGCTCGTCGGACAGGCGAGCAACTGCATTGGCCGCCCCGCGGATCTTGTAGGCGTTGGTCGGCTGGAGATTTTCGAGCTTGAGGCGGATGTCCGGACCGCCGGGGCCGAGGTCGAGCCTGACCAAAGGCGTCCACAACACGGTCCCCCCGACCCGCGCCTGCGCCGCCTCGATGTCCCCAATCGCAATCGGCCGCATCGGTTCGATCATTCAAACCCCCTCCCCGCGCTTTTGTTTTAAAGAGAGCCGATGGTTCTGAACCTCGAAAAGCTCGTCAGCGAAACGACAACGGTCCACTTTTTTACCAACAAAAACCAGCGCGCAGCAACTTGTCTCATCTTGGCAGCCATTCCGGAATCTTCTCGCCCGCGATAATGCTGGCGACATCCTGCCTTTCCCGAACCATCGCCCAACGATCTCCATCGACCAGCACCTCGGGCGTCAACGGCCGCGAATTGTAGGTACTGCCCATAGTCGCGGCGTAAGCGCCGGCGGTACGGATGATCATCAGGTCGCCGGCCTCGACCCGGTCGATCGTCCGCGCCTTGGCGAACGTGTCGCCGGATTCGCAAACTGGGCCGACGACATCGGCGCGCATTTGTCCGCCGCGCGGAACGACGGCTTCGATGCTGTGCCAGGCATCGTAGAGCGTCGGCCGAAGGAGGTCGTTCATCGCCGCGTCGACCACGACGAATGGGTGCGATAGACCGTTTTTGACCCGGATTACCTCGGTCAGCAGCACGCCCGCATTGCCGACGATCAACCGACCCGGCTCAAAAATCAGTCGAACGCCCCAGCCCTGCGTTACCCGTCTGACCATCGCCGCATATTCGCCTGCGTTCGGCGGAGCTTGGATCGAAGGGTCGTAGGACACACCGAGCCCACCGCCCAGATCCGCAGTCGTGATCGCGTGACCCGCCGCCCGTAACGCCTCGATCAGGTGGCCCAGCCCGTGAAAGGCCGACTCAAGCGGCTCGAGGCTTGTCAGCTGGCTGCCGATGTGAACGGCGACGCCCTTGATCTCCAGTCCGGGTAATTGCTTGAGGCGGGCGAAGGCGGCGAGCGCTTCCCCAATTGGAATCCCGAATTTGTCGTGCGCGCCGCCGGTGGAAATCTTGGCGTGCGAGCCCGCATCGACGTCGGGATTGACGCGGAATGCGACCGGAGCAGCCTTTCCGAGCGCGACCGCAACCTGCGACAGAGTCTCGGCCTCCGGCAGCGATTCCAAGTTGAACTGGAACAGCCCGCCGTCCAACGCCAGCGCCATTTCGGCGGCCGTCTTGCCAACGCCGGACATAACGATCTTGTCGGCGGCGATGCCGACCGCTCGCGTGCGTTGATATTCACCTCCCGAGACGATGTCGGCGCCGAGCCCCTCGGCGGCAAGGGTCGCCAGCACAGCCGCGTTGGGATTGGCCTTGACCGCATAAGCGATCAGCGGATCGTCAAGCGCCGACAACGCCGATTGCAGCCCCCGCGCGTTCGAGCGCATCGCCGCCGCGGAATAGACATAAACCGGCGTCCCGACCTCGCGCGCGATCTTCGACAGCGGCACCTGTTCGGCGTTGGCCACTCCGGCGCGGACGTGAAAATGATCCATGAGCTGTGCGACTAGCGGAACCTCTGCCGCATCACCAAGCCAACTTAAGACTTCGGCTTCCTCAAATTCAGTTTGCAGAGGGTCGAGCGAGACTGAACTTCCAGTCGGTCGATACCGATGTCGGTAGCGGGTTCAAAGCCACGTTCGCTCTGCGCCGGCAAATGGGTCGAAGGCGGACATAGACGCGCCTCGTCTTTCCGCTTCCAATGTAGGATTTCGTCTGCCATCGCTGGGTCAATGGCGCCGCTGCTGCCTTGCCCGAGCAATTTCAGCCGCCTCCAGCCTCTTAAGTTCACAAAAATGGCGCTCTTCAGCAAGACAATAGCGAACTTAACGGGGCCGCGGCCCCGCGCGGGCAATGGAACAGCAGCATGAAAACCGCCCAGCTCCTCAATTACGCCCGGGACGGTTGGTTCGCCGGCGAAGGCCAGCTGGCCGAACTGCCCAGCGCGATCGACGGCTCGCCGGTGGCGACGACCGGCAGCGGCGGGCTCGATTTCGGCGCCATGCTGACCCACGCCCGGAGCGTCGGCGGGCCGGCATTGCGCCAGCTGACGTTCCACCAGCGGGCGCGGATCATCAAGGGCCTCGGCCTCGCCATCATGGCCCGCAAGGAGGAATTATACGAGCTCAACTACGCAACCGGCGCGACCCGCAAGGACGGCTGGATCGACATCGAGGGC
>JBDSBX010000175.1:0-5768 GCA_039921365.1 Sphingomicrobium sp.
GCCGACCGGCCCAAGGTTGACGACGCGCTGCGTTCGGCGGCGGCGCGGGCGGTTGCCGCCTTGCCGCTGCCCTATGAGCTCGTCGCGCTGTTCGCGTCCGACAAATTGGCGGTTTCGGCGCCCTTGCTGGCCGCGGCGCGGCTCGAGCCGCAGGACTGGCAGCGGCTGCTGAGCCTCGCCGACGACGAGACCCGGCAGTTCATCGCGACCCTCCATCCCGACATCCCCGCTCCGCCGCCGGCCGAAGTTCCGGCCGAGCCGGAGCCATTCGTCGAAGACTCTGCGGCTCGGGGGCAAGCGATCCCTTCGATCAGCGATGTCGTCGCGCGCATCGAGCGGCTCCGCCAGGGACAGCCGCCGGCCAGCGCAGTTGCGTCGGACGATGGCGCGCGTCCGATTGTAGCGGGAGCGCCGACGCTGTTCCGCTGGGAATGCGGTCCTTCGGGCGAGATCGCCTGGGTCGAGGGGGCGCCGCGCGGACCCCTGATCGGCCGCACCATCGCCCGGGCCGAAGAAGGCGAAGGCGTTGGCGAAGAAGTTGTGCGGGCCTTCGCCATGCGGGCGCCGTTCCGCGACGCCCAGCTGTCGCTGCCGGGCGAAGGGGTTCTGGCCGGCGCCTGGAAAATCAGCGGCGTGCCGGCGTTCGAGCCGGCGGATGGCCGCTTTGCCGGCTATCGCGGCATCGCCCTGCGCGAAGCCAATGGCGGTTATGATGCCGGGTCCAACGGCCTGCATCCGCTGCTCAGCGACCCCAATTCGCTGCGCGAGCTGGTCCACGAGATCAAGACGCCGTTGAACGCGATCATCGGTTTTGCCGAGATCATCGACAGCCAGTTGCTCGGTCCCGCCGACCGCCAGTACCGGACTCGCGCGGCCGAAATCGTCGCCCAGGCCAAGCTATTGCTGTCGGCGATCGACGACCTCGACTTTGCCGCCAAGCTGCAGGCGGACCGCAATCGGCCGGGAAGCGGAACCGATCTCGCCATGCTGCTCGAGCAGATCGCGGTCGCCATGCGCCAAGGCGCGTCCGCCAGCGCCCCGCACCTCGAGCTCGCGATCGAAACCCGCAAACGCCGATGCGCGCTCGAGCCGGCGCTGGCGGAGCGGCTGGTCACCCGATTCTGCGATGCAATCTTCGCCGCCGCCGCCGATGGCGAGCAGGTCGTCGTCCACGTTGACAACCGCTCCGGCCGATGCCTGCTGTGGGTCCACCCGCCGCCGCAGCGTGGCGCTGGCGATGGCGACCAGGGTGGCGGTTTTGGCTTGAGGCTGGTGCGCGGGCTGGCGCGGATCGCCGGCGGCGACCTGACGATCACCAAGGCCCGCATCACCCTTGCTCTCCCGGAGCTGTGACCGCTATCGAAGGTGCGCCGGGCGGGGCCTGTAGCTCAACGGTAGAGCCGGCCGCTCATAACGGCTTGGTTGGGGGTTCGATTCCCTCCGGGCCCACCGGCATCACGCCAATTTAAAACGAATGGTCGGGGAGACAGGATTCGAACCTGCGACCCTCTGCTCCCAAAGCAGATGCGCTACCAGGCTGCGCCACTCCCCGAGCCGTCTCGACAGGAGTCCAAAGGACATCCGCTCGGAGACGCGCGTCCGTTAGCAGCGCCGGCCCGCGACTTCCAACCCTAATGCTTGTTGGCGGATTCGTTGGCCGCCGCATTGTCGGCGGAATTGCCGTCCGCGGTCTGCTCGTCGATCTTGGTCTTGATCTTGGAGCCCGACTCCTTGACGTCCTCGGCGATGTCGCCGGCGATCTTCCCGGCTTCGGTCGTGACGACCCTGGTGCCGTTCTCGACCGCGCCATTGTCATAGCCAAGGGTGACCGAATTATTGTTGGGATCCTTGCTCACCGAGCAGGCGGCCAGCAGCAGCACGGCGGGTAGGGTAATTGCAGAGCGCACGATTATTCTCCTTTGATGAGCCGTCAACGCCGCTTGCGGACCTCGGGCTGCGGCTCGATCCCGCCCGACAGTACCACCAGCATCGCCGTCCACGCCGCAACGTTCTGCCGCAACGCTTCGGGGTCGATCTTGTCGAGAGTGTCGTCCGGAGTGTGGTGCAAGTCAAAATATTTGGTGCCGTCCTGGCTGAGGCCGACGCCGGGGACGCCATCTTCGATCATCGGGCCGATGTCGGAGCCGTCGGCAGTGTCGAGGGAGCCGGGGACGATGCCGAGCGGGGCGAGCGCCGCCTGCAGCACCTTGGCCTCCGCTTCCCGCGCCTTGCCGAACTTGCTGTCGACCTTCCAGATGCGGCCAGCGCCGAAATCGCTCTCGGCGATCGCATAATGCGCCTCACGGCCGTGGAGGTCTTTGTAGAACATGCCCCCGTAGAGGCCCATTTCCTCCGCCCCGAACCACACCACGCGGATGGTCCGTAGGGGCCGTCCGGCGTCCATGATCCGCTTGGCGGCGGCGGCGGCGATGGCCACGCCGGCACCGTCGTCAACTGCCCCGGTACCGAGGTCCCAGCTGTCGAGATGCCCGCCGACCAGCAGGATTGGCGCCGTCGGGTCGCGCCCCGGCACGTCGGCGATGACGTTGCCCGATTCGCCTTGGCGGACCGAGGACACCAAGGTCAGGCGCATCGTCACCGGCTGACGCCGCTTCAGGATTCGTTGCAGCTGCTCGGCGTCAGGCAGCGACAGCGCCCCGGCCGGTATCGGTGATACCTGGGGTTCAAATTGTATGCCGCCGGTGTGCGGGTTGCGGTGATAGTCGGTGCCGATCGACCGGACGACGATGCCGATCGCGCCTTTTCGGCCAGCGATACTCGGGGCCTGTCGCCGCGGTCCCCCGAAGTAGCCATAGCCCGAGCCGTCCTGGGTTTGCGGCATGGCGTGGGAAACAAAGACAATCTTTCCTCGCACCGCGGCATCGGGCGCGGCAATCAGGTCGGCGACGCTATCGAAGCCGATTATGGTTCCGGTAACGCCTTGCGGGCCGGTCGAGGCGCTGTTGCCGAACGCGGCCACCGCCAATTTCTGGGGAAAGGGGGCGACCATCTCCGCCGCCTCAACCCCACGCGTCCACACCGGCATGGCGAAGCGCTCGACGTGGACATTGGCAAAACCCATCGCCGTCAATTTGGCGACCGCCCAGGCGCGGGCCCGCGCCTCGGCTTCGGTCCCGCCCATCCGCTGGCCGACTTCTGTCGTCAGTCCTTCGACGATGTCCCAGGCATAATTGTCGGCAAGCGCGACGTCGCGAATATCGGCCACGGCCTTAGGGACTGTCGGCAGATAGCTGGGCGTGCCGGAGCGCGCCGGGGTCGGCGTCGGCAGCGGCTGCGCGGCCAGCGGGGCAGCAGTGGCGATGAGGAGAGCGGCGAGGAAGGTGCGGGTCATTCGCAACACCTAGAGCAGGGGGGTGGGACAAGTCACCGGGGCGCGTCGATTAAATTTGACGGTCCGGCGATCAAAGCAGCCGCATCTGCGCGCCTTCGGGCGGGCGGAACAGATCGCGGCGAAGCGGGAATTTGGCCTCGCCGAGCCCGAATTTCTTCGCCGCGATCTCAAAGCGCGTGCGAATTAGCGCGGCCCACGGTCCTTGCCCGCGCATTCGGCTGAAGAAATTGGGGTCGTTGTCGCGCCCGCCGCGCATCGAGGCGATCGTCGCCATGACTTTGCTCGCTCGGTCCGGAAAATGGTCGTCGAGCCAGGCGCGAAACAAAGGCGCGACTTCGTTGGGCAGGCGGACCGGAAGGTAGAAACCGCCGGCCGCGTTTGCTCCAGTCGCCGCCTCGATAATCGCTTCCAGTTCGTGATCGGTGATCTGCGGGACGACCGGAGCGATTGCCACATAGCAAGGGATTCCGGCGGCGTTGAGCTGGCGGATGGCCTCGATCCGCTTGGCGCCGCTCGGCGCGCGCGGCTCCATCGTCCGGCTGATCACGGGATCGAGCGAGGTCACCGAAATCGCGACCGAGGCGATGCCGAGTTCGGCGGCCGGCTTAAGCAGGTCGAGGTCGCGCAGCACCCGGTCCGACTTGGTGGTGATGGTGAACGGGTGCCGGGTTTCGAGCAGGACCTCGATGACTGAACGAGTGACCCGCCACTGCTCCTCGATTGGCTGGTACGGATCGGTATTGGTGCCCATCGCGATCGGTGCGCATTCATAGCCTGGCCGCGACAGGGCCGAGTGGAGCAATTGCGCCGCCTTTGGCTTGACGAATAATCGTGATTCGAAATCGACGCCGGGCGACAGGTCATGGAACGCATGGGTCGGCCTCGCGAAGCAATAGATGCAGCCGTGCTCGCAGCCGCGATAGGCGTTGACCGAACGGTCGAAGCCGATGTCGGGCGACCGGTTGCGGGTCAGGATCGACTTGGGGTGCTCCATGGTCACGGTGGTTCGCCGTTTGGCGACGCCATCGAGCGCCTCGACCGTGTCGAGCCAATCGCCGTCGACCGCGCGCTCCTTCAGGTTGAAGCGCGTCGGGCTGCTGTTGCGCGTTGCTCCGCGCCCACGGATCGACTCGATCGGCATTGCCACAGGGTAAGCCGCCTGCGGAACATATCAAGAACGGATTACCGCGTCGAAAGATTGGTCCGGCTGGATGGAAAAGCCGGCCAGCGATGCTGGACGAGAGCGCCCAGGGTTGGCGTCTCGGCTCTGGCAATCCCTTGATAGACCCACATGTTGCGGAACACGGCGGGCACGTAATAGCGGGTCTCCCAATACGGAATGCTCTCGATCCACAGCAAAGGATCGCCCTGGCCGGGGATCGCCGCCCAGCGGGCGACCGGCGTCGGCCCGGCGTTGTAGGCAGCCATCATTCGCGGCAGCTGGCCGCTGGTCGCCGACGAGCGGCGCATCAGCTCGATGAAGCTCTGCCCAAACTCCAGATTATACCGGGGATCCGTAAGGGCGGCGGACGAATAGGCCAGGCCCTGAGCGCGCGCCATGTCGCTGGCGGTGCCCGGCCGGACCTGCATCAGCCCAACCGCGCCCGCCGGGCTGACAGCGTCGCTGCGGAATGTCGATTCCTGGATGATGTGGGCAAAAGCCAGCGCCGGATCGACCCGCCAGCCGGTGACGGGCGTCCAGCGCGGTATCGGATAGCCGTCTTGCGGGTGAGAGACGGCCCCCGGCTGACCGTTGTGAGCAAGCCAGAACTGCGCGCCTGCGAGGTCGAGCCGTCGCGCCACATCGATCAAGCCGTGGTGCTCCGCCGGCCGGCCAATCCGCGCCTGGTGGCGAAGCATTTCTTCGGCCAGGGGGCGCTCGCCGATCCTGGCCAGCTCCAGCGCACGGCGGACGTTGGGCAGGCTTTCGACAAGCGCATTAGCGGCGGGCGGATTGGCGGGCAGGCGGGTATCCATGCCCAGCGTTTCGCGAGCAAGCAGGCCGTAAAAGCTTTCGTTGGAGCGCGCCGCCGCCCTGAGCAACGGTGCAACGGTGTGCGGCCGCCGGCAGGCCTGCTCCGACCGGGCCGCCCAATAATAAGCGCCGGCATTGAGCTCGCGCTCGCGGGCCATCGAGGCGGTTTCCCGAAAGGCGCGCGATGCGGCTTCGCAGTCGTTCTGACGCCATGACGCCAGTCCTGAAATCCACGCGGCCTGGGTCGCCCATTCGCCGGTTGCACCAACCCGCCAGGTGTCGGCTACCCGGCGCGCATCCGCATCGCGGCCGTCCGAATAATAAGCCCAGGCGACGCGCTGCGCGGCTTCGGCGCGCGCTTCGAACGACAGCAAGGGTGCGCTTTGAACCAACATCAGCTCGGCGTTTGCCGGATCATCGGCCTTGACCAGCGGATCGAGG
>JBDSBX010000176.1:0-18165 GCA_039921365.1 Sphingomicrobium sp.
AGCGAAATGGACAGCGCCGACTGGGTGATTGGCAGCGATTCGGTCGTCACGGTCGACGGCCAAACGTTCGACAAGCCCGCCGACCGCGACCAGGCGGCCGAGCATTTGCGACTGTTCTCCGGCCAGACAATCCAATTGACGAGTGCGGTGGCGCTTGCCCGGGGCAAGGCGATCGACTGGAGCCACGCCGACACCGCCGCGCTTGAGGTGCGGCGCCTGTCCGAGCAGTTCATCGCTTGCTATCTGGACGAGGAATGGCCCGCGGTCGGCCATTGCGTTGGCGTCTTCCGGATGGAAGGCCGCGGCGTGCAGCTGTTCAGCCGCATTGCGGGCGACTATTTTACCATCCTCGGCATGCCCCTGCTCCCGCTCCTCAGCGCTTTGCGCGACCGCGGCCTGATCGTCTCATGATCCCGATCGCGCTCACCGGCTCGATCGGCATGGGCAAGTCGACCGTCGCCAAAATGTTCGAGCGCGCCGGTGTCCCGGTGTTTGACGCCGACGCCGAAGTCCGCCGGCTGCAAGGTTCCGGCGGCGCGCTGGTCGAGTCGATCGCCAAGCGCTTTCCCAATGGTGTCCAAAACGGCGCGGTCGATCGCGAGGAACTGTCGGCGCTGGTCGTCGGCAAGCCGGATGACCTCGCCGCGCTGGAGGCGATGGTGCATCCCGCAGTGCATCAGGCGCGGACCCGGTTCATCCTCGCGCACGGCGACTCCGCTGCATTGCTGTTCGACATCCCCTTGCTGTTTGAGACGGGCGGCGAGGGCGCGTTCGAAAAAATCATCGTCGTCACGGCGCCCGCGGAAATTCAGCGAGAGCGCGTGCTGTCGCGGCCGGGAATGACCGCGGAAAAGCTCGATGCCCTGCTTGCCCGCCAACTGCCCGACGCGGACAAGCGCGCCCGCGCCGACTTCGTCATCGACACCAGCGGCTCGCTCGGCGAAACCGAGCGCCAAGTGGAGCACATTCTCGCTTGTCTCGGACTCCCGCCGGGTGAATAACGGCGGCGTGCGGGAGATTATCTTCGATACCGAGACCACGGGACTGAACCCGGCCGGCGGCGACCGCATGGTCGAGATCGGCTGCATCGAAATCTTCAACCGGATCGAGACCGGCCGCCACTTCCATGCTTATTTCAACCCCGGACGGCCGATGCCGAGCGAGGCCGAGGCGGTTCATGGGCTGACCAATGTCTTCCTGTCAGACAAGCCGCAATTCGGCGAGCGCGCCGAGGAACTGCTCGATTTCATCGAAGATTCGCCGTTGGTCGCGCACAATGCGAGCTTCGATTTTGGCTTCCTCAATCATGAGCTGGGGCATTGCGGGCGGCCGCCGGTGTGCACCAGCCGGATGGTCTGCACTTTGGTCCTGGCGCGCACACGCCATCCCGGCGCCAAGCACAGCCTCGACGCCTTGTGCACTCGGTTCGGGGTCGATCGCAGCCAGCGGGTCAAGCACGGCGCCTTGCTCGACGCACAACTGCTGGCCCAAGTCTATGTCGAGCTGACTGGCGGCCGCCAGATCGGGCTCGGGCTGGTCGCGGATACCGACGCGGGCGAGATTGCCGCTCACGGCCAGACCGTGATCGCGCGTGAACTGCACGAAGCGCGGCCGCATTTTGCCGCGCCTGAGGAACTCGAGCGCCATCGCGCGTTTATCGCCCGGCTGGTCAATCCGTTGTGGGCACGCTTCGTCCCGGCTCGTTGACGGTTGAGTTGACGGAAGTTTGGCACGGGCCTTAAGCCGCGCCACCCATTGATCGAGAGGAGCCAGTCCAAGTGGACGTTCGGGTCGCAGGCCACCAGGTCGACACCGGCACATCGCTGCGCGAGTATGCGATCGGCCGGATGGAAGAGCTAACCGAGAAATATTTCTCCCGGGCGATCGCCGCCAATGTGACATTCGGGCGTGGGCCGCACAACGACTTCACTTGCGACATTGTGGCGCCCGTCGCCCAGGGCGTCGTCCTCAAGGCATCGAATCGCGGAGCCGAGGCACAACTGGCGTTCAACGGCGCCGCCGACCGCATCGAAACTCAGCTTCGCCGCTACGTGAAACGGCTTCGCGAGCATAAGGCCGACGGCGAGCAGCCTTTCGTCGAAAACGCCGCCTACACCGTCTTCGCGCCGCCGCAGGATCAGGACGAAGCGGGGACCAACCCGACGATCATCGCCGAGACCCGCGCCGACATCCCCGAGGCGAGCGTGTCGGATGCAGTTATGCTGATGGACCTGCGCAACACCAATGCGCTGATGTTCAAGAATTCGGCGTCGGGGGCGTTCAACATGATTTACCGACGAGAGGATGGAAACATCGGCTGGGTTGAGCCGCACGGCACCTGACGCCCATTTTCAATTGCGGCCAGCGTGCGATGCACGTCCATCACCAATGCGTTTTCCTTTGTAGAGTGGGGCCATGCAGCTTTCCGAATTTCTCGATTTCGACGCGATCAAGACCTCTTTCCCCAGCGGCAGCAAGCGAAACTTGCTGCAGCAGATCGCGCATCTGGCGGGGCAGCGGCTCAACCTCGACTCGGCGGCGATCCTGGCCAGCCTGGCCGAGCGCGAGCGCCTCGGCTCGACCGGCTTTGGCCAGGGAGTCGCCTTGCCGCACGGCAAGATCGAGGGACTGACGCGGATCTACGGCCTGTTCGTGCGTCTGGCCGAGCCGCTCGACTTCAAAGCGCTCGACAAGGTGCCCGTCGATCTGGTGTTCCTGCTGCTGTCGCCGCCCGAAGCCGGGGCCGAGCATTTGAAGGCACTGGCCGCGATCAGCCGCGTCACGCGCCACGCGCCGACGCTGGAGAAAATGCGGGGCGCGCGCAGCCGCGATGCGCTGGCGGCGGTACTGCTGGGGGCGGATGAGCGCGAAGTCGCCTGAGCCTGCAACCGGCGAGGCGGCGCATTTCCGCAAGCTGGAGGCGCTTTACCGCTCGGCCCCGATCAACCGGCAATTTCGCTCGGATTTGACGATCAGCGCTCCTGGCCGGTCGGAAATCGCGTTCGATGTCGAGCAAAGCAGTTTCCATGCAGCCAACGCCGCCCACGGCACCATCTATTTTAAGATGCTCGACGACGCTGCGTTTTATGCGGCCAACAGCCTGATCAGCGACCGCTTCTTGCTGACCACTGCGTTCAACCTTCACTTCACCAAGCCGATGCGCGGCGGGGCAGCCAAAGCCGAAGGGCGCGGGATCAGCGGCAAGCGGCGCGTGCTGGTCGCGGAGGCGCGGATCATCGACGCCGACGGCGAGGAATGCGCGCGCGGCACCGGCACCTTCCTGCGCTCGCACATCGCGCTGAGCGGACTCGCCGGCTATCGCTCGACGACATGAGCGATGAGCGATTGCCGGCTGCGGTCGAAGCATCCGGCCTGATCCGCCGCGTTGCCGCCAACGGCGACTTTGCGACGATCCTTAGGAACGGGGATCCCGACCGCGGCGCGCTACTCTTAGTGATCAGCAGCCGCGGCCGTCACGTCGGCTGCCTCGAGCGGACTCTGACCCTCGACGGAACCTATCCGTGGCAAAGCGTTGGACCGTCCGAATCATCGAGTTCCAAAGAAATCCACGATTTCCTCGCGAAACGCACTCGTTTCGACGCGGATTTATGGGCGATCGAACTGGACATCGCGGACGCGGAACGATTCATCGCTGAAACGACCGCTTTGGGTTGACCGCATCGTTCCGGCCCCGGAAAAGCGGCGTAACGACACGAGCGGGGGCATTTTTTCGACCGAAACTTCGGCGCTGAATGTCACGCAAGACGGAGAATTATCCCAGGGGCCGAAAGCGGAATGTCCGCTCGCAAGGGGCTTATCAGTGGGGCATTCACCGCATGAATTACGGTATGCATTTTGGTTTCTTTTCGTTCAGCGCTGCTGGTAGTTGCCGCGCTTAGTGCCAGTTCGGTTGCCCCGGCCCAAATTGGTCCGGCAGCCGAGCCGATGATCGCGATTCACAACGCGAAGCTTCCCCAAACCATCGTTCGCCAAATTCTTTCGGTCCAACCGGCCGGACCGTCGACTGCGGTCGAGTCTTTGACTCCGCCCATCGACGAGCTTGCGCCCTTGCCCGCCAAACCGTTGGGTGACCTGACCTCGCTGGTCGCGCAACTGCGCTCGTCCGAGCCGGGAAGCCGAGAGCTCGAGTGCCTGGCGGTTGGCATCTATTTCGAATCGAAGAGCGAGCCGCTGTCCGGCCAGCTGGCGGTCGGCGAAGTCATCGCCAATCGCGCCAATTCGAACGGCCGATTCCCCTCTTCCTATTGCGGCGTGCTGTTCCAGCGCGGCCAATTCTCGTTCGTCCGTGGCCGCTCGCTGCCGTCCGTCCCGCGCGCCGGCCGCCAGTGGCAGACCGCGGTGGCGGTCGCCCGTATTGTCGACCGGGACCTCAAGGCCTCGGCGGCCCCCAAGGCCCTGTTCTTTCATGCCCGCCGCGTCTCGCCGGGCTGGAAGCTGACCCGCGTTGCCTCGATCGGGAATCACGTTTTCTACCGCTAGGCGGCTTCCGTTCATTTCAAAGCCAGCCTCGCCAATACCCCGGATTGGCTGCGTTGGCCTTTTGTTCTAACAAGTCGCGATGGATGTCGCGCTCGATTCCGCTTGCTTTGCCGACGCGCCGCCGATGGCTGGGGAAGTCGCCCGCGGCGTTACCCGATTATTCTGCCGGCGCGACCTGTTCGCGATTTGCGAGGTGCCGTTGCTCAACGGCCGCCGCGCAGACATGATGGCGATCGACGCCAAGGGCGGCCTGACGATCGTCGAGATCAAGGTCGCCAAGGCCGATCTGGTCAGTGATTCCAAGTGGACCGATTATCTCGACTATTGCGATCATTTCTACTGGGCGGTGCCGCCTTATCTCGTCGCGCTGCTCGAGCATGAGCGCTACTTGCCCGGCGCGGCGGGGCTGATCGTCGCCGACCGCTACGATGCGGCGATCATGCGCGAGGCACTGCACCGGCCGCTGGCGCCGGCGCGCCGCAAGGCCGAGCTATTGCGCTTCGCCCGCCGTGCGGCGCGGCGCTTGTCGGCGCAGATCGATCCCACGCTCCGCGATGGCAACTGACCAGCGCGACGGAAATTAACGGGTGGCGGTGGTTGCCGGCTTGGGCTTCTTGGCCTCGATCAGCCTGAGCATTTCCCCGCCGCGATTGTCGCGCTTGGCATAGTCGCGCGCCGAATAGCCCTGGGCCGAGTCGGTCTTGTCGGGGTTGGCGCCCTGGCCGAGGAGCAACTTGACGAGGGGAATTTGACGCTGCTGGACCGCCAGGATCAGAGCGGTTTCGCCTGCTCGATTCTCGCCATCGACCTTCGCCCCGAGCGACATCAGCCAGTGCGCCGCGTCCAGGAAGCCGACCCGAGCGGCGGCGATCAGCGGCGTGTCGCCGTTGCGCGCGGCGAGGCTGGGGCTGGCGCCATGATTGAGCAAATAGCCGGCCCAGTCCGGGTCGCGCTTGCTGATCGCAACGATCAGTGCCGTATCCCCCTTGCTGTCGCGGCTATTGACGACGGTCGGGTTGCTTTCCATCAGCGCCAGCGCCTTGCTGCCGTCGCGCTCGCGGACCGCGGCGACGAACTGGTCGCCGTCGAACATCCCGCTGATGTCGGCCGCGGCCGGCGTCGCCGCGAGGCCAAGCGCAACCACCATTGCCACCAATGCCTGCTTGCCCGTCATCATGCGCTTCCACCCAATACTTGATCACCGCCCGATAGCAGACCATGGATAAGCTTGTCATGAACGACGCGCGCTCATCATTGCAACCGCTGCCTTTTTGGGAGCAGCCGCTGGCCACGCTCGACCGCGGGCAGTGGGAGGCCTTGTGCGACGGTTGCGGCCGCTGCTGCCTGCACAAGCTTGAGGATGAGGACACGGGCGTTCTCTATCCGACCAATGTCGCCTGCAAATTGCTCGACCGCAAACACGGCCGCTGCACCGACTACGGCCATCGCAAGGCGCTCGTCGCCGACTGCGTGCGGCTCGATCGCAAGCAGGTTGGGTCGCTCGACTGGCTGCCCGAAACCTGCGCCTATCGGCTGCGCGCCAATGGCGAGCCGCTGCGGCCGTGGCATTATCTGATTTCCGGAACCCGCGAGAGCGTCCACGAGGCCGGGCAATCGACGCGGGGCTGGACGGTCAGCGAGCTCGATGCGGGGGACAATCTTGAATTTCATGTCGTCGAGCGCGCGCTCTAAGGAGCTCGCCGTCCATCCCGATCTGCCAGTGCCGGTGGAGATCCATCCGCTGCGCAGCGCCCGCCGACTGCGGCTGCGATTCGACGAGCGCCGCCGCGTGCTCAAGCTGACCTGCCCGCTCCGCACCAGCCGCCGCGCGGCGCTCGCCTGGGCGGCCGAGCAACGGGCCTGGGTCGATACCCAGATTGCCGATGGCCTGCCCGGCGAGCCCTTTGCTACGGGCGCCATGGTGCCGGTCGAGGGGCGCGACACGCTGTTGTCCTGGGCGCCGGGAGAAGCGCGCACGCCGCGCCTGGTTGAGGGCGAGCTGCGCTGCGGCGGTCCCGAATTGAATTTTTCCCGCCGAATCGAGGCTTTCCTCAAGCGACTGGCGCTCGCCACGCTATCCGATGAGACCGCGCGGACGGCCGTTGCAGCCGGCGTAACGCCGCGCTCGGTCGCCGTCGGCGACGCCGACACCCGCTGGGGAAGCTGCTCGGCCGAGTGCCGCATCCGCTATAGCTGGCGGCTCATCCTCGCCCCGCCGGCGGCTCGCCGCTTTGTCGTCGCGCACGAAGTCGCCCACCTCGTCCATCTCGATCACGGGCCTGAATTTCGGAAGCTGGAAGCGCGGCTGTTCGCCGAGCTGTTCGGCGGCGACGTCGCCGCGGGGCGAGCCTTATTGCGAGCCGTCGGGCCGCGGCTGAAGCGGATCGGGCGCCGGGACTAGTCGCGGTTGCGGCGGCCGCGGCGGCGGCGTTCGCGGGGCCAACGGCGCCGATTGGGTGGGTTGCTGCGGCGGGGCGCGTTCGCCGCCGCGCTCGATGATTTCCTCGGGCCATTGGCTAATTGTGCCGGTCCCGTCCGGGCGGATCACGGTCGGCTGGGCGTAGGGCTGGCCGGTCGCCGGATCGACAGGCAAGGGATTGCCGTCGGCATCGACCAGCGGCTCCACGCCAGCCACCGCCGGCGGCAGGCCCCACGCTTCTTCTTCGGGCTCGAGTCGCCAGTCGGGCATTGACACTTCGGTCTCGAACTGCTCGACGGGACGGCGGGCGACCGCGCTGACCATGAAGTCGTGGAAGGCCCGCGCCGGCGCCGTGCCGCCCTGCAGCCCGGCGATCGGGCGGGCGTCGTCGCGCCCCATCCAGACGCCGGCCGTGATGCCGCTGGAAAAGCCGATGAACCAGCCATCCTTGTTGGAGCTGGTGGTTCCGGTCTTGCCGGCCACCGGGCGACCAATCTGCGCCGCCCGGCCGGTGCCGGTCAGCACCGCTGACTGCAGCAGGTCGGTCATTTCCGCGGCCACCCAAGGGGCGACCAGCACGCGCTCCTCGGCGGCGCTATGCTGGTAAAGCTGGCGGCCGTCGGCGGTCACCACCTTGCGGATCGCATAGGGCGAGACCGCGACGCCGTGATTGGCGACCGAGGCGAACGCTCGGGTCATGTCGACCAGCCGGACCTCGCTGCTGCCCAGCACCATCGAGGGAAAGGCCGAGATCTTGCTGCTGATGCCAAAGCGGCGAGCCATGTCGGCGATGGTCGCAAAGCCCAATTCGGCGCCGATCTTGGCGCTGACGGTGTTGATCGAGCGCGAAAATGCCTCGCGTAGGGTGACGGTCCCCTGGTTGGTGCGGGTCGAGTTGCGCGGGCTCCAGCCGTCAATGGTGATGGGCTCGTCGACGATCGTGTCGGTCGGCTTCATGCCCGATTCGAGCGCCGAGAGATAAACGAACAGCTTGAACGCGGAGCCCGGCTGGCGCTCCGCCTTGGTCGCGCGATTGTAGAGCGAATCGACGTAATCGCGCCCGCCGACCATCGCCCGCACGGCACCGTCGCGATCGAGCGCGACCAGCGCGCCTTGGGCTCCGGTTGGCGTGTTGGCGGCGATCGCCCGGTCGGCGGCCGATTGCATGCCAACGTCCAGCGTCGTCCAGACGTCGATCGGCTCGCCCGTCTCGTCGATCAGCGTGTCGAGCTGGGGCAGCGCCCAATCGGTAAAATAGCGGACGCTGTTCTGCTTGCTGGTCGGCTGCAGCCGGATCGTCGCGGGATCGACCGAGGCGGCGGCGGCGGCGCTGACGAAGCCGTTGGCAACCATCGAGTTCAAGACCACACCGGCGCGGGCGCGGGCGGCCTCGACATCGGCCGTCGGCGAGTAATTGGACGGCGCCTTGACCAAGCCGGCGATGATCGCCGCTTCGCCCAGCGACAGCGTGTCGGCGGTATGGCCGAAGAAGCGCCGCGAGGCCGCGTCGATGCCGTAGGCGCCGCCGCCGAAATAGACCCGGTTGAGGTAGAGCTCGAGGATCTGGTCCTTGCTGAACTTGCGCTCGATCGCCAGCGCCAGAATGCCTTCCTGAATTTTGCGGACAAAGGTGCGGCTATTCGTGAGGAAGATATTGCGGGCTAGCTGCTGGGTGATGGTCGAGCCGCCCTGGCTCCATCGCCCGGTGTCGAACCGCACTTTGACCGAGCGGGCGACGCCGATCGGATCGACGCCAATGTGATTGCGAAACCTTTTGTCCTCGACGGCGATCATCGCCGCCCGCATCTGCGGCGGTATCTGGTCGTAGCGAAGCCATAGCCCGAAGCTTGGCCCTTCCGAAACCAGCACCGTGCCGTTGCTCGAGCGAAGACGGATAGTCTGACCGAGGCCCGCCTTCGTCGACAGCTCGCCGTAATCTGGGAGCCTGACGACAGCGATCGCGACGAAGACAATCAGCAACAACAACCCGCCGAACGCGCCGTAAAGCACGACCTTGACGGCGGTTGCCAGCGGCCGGCGGCGAGCGGTGGGGATCGGCGGCATCGGGGACAGGGGATAGAAAGGCCGGAGTCTCCCGGCAAGAGTGGCTTGAATCGAGGCGCCGGGTGTCGCTGCCCGGCCGCTTTGCGTTAGCCGCAAATTAACCCTGTTTTAGCCTGTCCCCCATAAGGTCAGTGCCAATGACTCGGAAAATGCTCCTTTTGCCGGTCCTTGCGCTTGCCGCTGGACTGTCCGGCGTGGCCGGTCCGGTCGTGGCGCAATGTCGCCTATGCACTTCGTCGACCACTGTTCGCGACGACCCGGCGGGGAATGGCGCCATTCGCCTCGAGATCGAGACCAGCCTCGATTTCGACCGGCTGGTCATGCTTGGCAGCGGCGAGGGCACCGCAACTCTTCTCCCCAATGGCCAGCGCACCGTCAGCGGCATGGTCGCTGACTTGAGCGGGCGGGCGATGGTCGGCAGTGCCCTGGTGCATGGCGAAGCCGGCCGGGCGGTCCGCATTGGGCTACCGGCGCGCATCGAGCTCTATTCGCTGGGCGGCGCCCGAATCACCATCGAGGACATCGTCAGCAACATCTCGGCCGGGGCGAAACTTGATTCGAGCGGAGCGCTGGCGTTCCGATTCGGCGGCCGCCTGCACGTGTCCGGCGATGCCGAGGGCGAATATCGCGGCGATGTGCCGATCACCGTCGAATATCTGTAAGCGCTCTTGCGAAGGACCGCTCCGTTTCGGTCCAATCCCCAACGGCCCATTAACCAATCCCTTGAGCAAAGCCGTAAGCGCATTCGGTTAATGACTGCGCCACGGATGACCCACTGACGGGACAGCCGCTGACATTTGGACCAGTGGGGAATACAGATATGAAGCTTCTTCTGAACGTAACGGCCGTGGCCGCGCTTGCACTGACCGCCACCCCGGCGCTCGCCGCGCCGGTTTCGCCCAACCAGAACGCGACCGCGACCGCGCGGATCGTCAAGCCGCTGACGCTGAGCTGGGTCCAGAACCTCAACCTCGGCACCGTCTTGTTGTCGGGCGCGGGTGCCTGGTCCGGTGCGGTCGTCAGCGTCTCACAGGCGGGTGCGCTGACTTGCGCCAACCCCAACGTCGTCTGCTCGGGTGCCGTCCAGGCGGCCCGCTACAACGTTCGCGGGACCAACAACCAGCTGGTCTACATCACTGCGCCGAACGTTACGCTGACCAGCGCCAACAATCCTCTCGATACGTTGCTGATGACAGTCAGCAACCCGGGTTCGGTCATGCTGACCAATTCGGGTGCGCCGGGCGTCGACTTCAACCTCGGCGGTTCGATCACGGTCTCTTCGACGACCGGCGACGGCGTCTATTCGGGAACGTTCAACGTCACCGTCGACTATTGATCATCTGATTTTACCGCTCATCAAAGTGGGCTGAGTGGAGGGGTCGCCGGCAACGGCGGCCCCTTTTCGTTGCGCGCTCCGGTGGATTGACGCGACGTTCAACCCTTATGGTTGACCGAATAATAACCATTCCGGAGGCAAGACAAGGCGATCGCTCCATTTCGGAGTAAAACTGAGGATCGCCACGATGACGTCTTCCCTGAAACCGACGCTTGCAATCACTGTGCTGGCCACGTCTCTCGCCGCCGCCTCCGTGCCCGCCCACGCCGGTATCGGCGACCTGCTGGTCGCTCCGACCCGGCTGGTGCTGGACGGCCGCAAGGGTGCCGAAGTGATCCTCAACAATATTGGTGAGGAGCCGGCGACCTACCGGATCTCGGTCGAGTTCCGCCGGATGACGGCCGACGGCGGGCTGGTCGACGTTGCCGAGCCGACCGCCGAGGACAAGCTCGCCGAGGAGATGATCGTCTACGCGCCGCGCCGGGTGACGCTGAGGCCGCACCAGCCGCAATCGATCCGGGTGGCGGCTCGGGCGCCGCAGGGGCTGGCCGACGGCGAATATCGGGTTCACTTGCTGTTTCGCGCCATTCCGCCGGCGCGCCCGGTGTCGGCTGCCCCGCCCGCCGAAGCGCCTAAGGGCATCAGCTTCGCTCTGACCCCGGTCTATGGTGTGACCATTCCGGTCATCGTTCGCTTCGGCAATCTTCAGGCCAAGGCCGGGATTGCCAACGTCCGCCTGGAAACCAAAGACGGCAAGCCGGCTGTCGCGCTCGACCTCAGCCGATCGGGCGATCGCTCGACCTTTGGCGAAGTCCGCGTCCTCAGGGCCGGCGTCAAAAACCCGATCGCCATCCAGAGAGCGGTCGCCGTCTACAAGGAAGTGGCGAGCCGCAAGGTGTCGATCCCGGTCGACCCTGACTATAAGGGCGCGTTAAGCGGGCCGGTCACCGTCAAATATGTTGAAATGTACGACGACGGCTCAAACACCATCGCCGAAACCCAGACGGTGCTGCGTTAGGGTTGGGGCCGGAGCTCGAGGGCGCTCATCATGTTTCGCGGCCGCTCCTGGCTGCGCTGGCTCGCCTCGCTGGCGGCGCTTGGCTGCACCGCTGCGGTCAGCGCCTCGGCGTCGATACCGGCGACCAACAGCTGGACCGCGGACACCGACGACCAATTCCTGCTCGACGTCCGCATTCGCCAGCTGAGGCTCGGCGAAGGTGTCCGCGCGTACGCGACGCCCGAGGGCACGTGCATCGTTTTCGGCGACTTCCTGACGACGCTCGACTTACCGATGAAGATCGACCTGACGTCGAAAAAGGCGAGCGGCTGGGCATTCAAGGAGCAGAATCGGATCGCCATCGACCTTACCAGCCAGGTCGCGACCTATCGCGGCACGAGCGAGCCAATCGCCGCCGGCACGGTGCGCGAGACGCCGCAGGGCTGGTGCGTCGAGACCAAGGCCCTCGCTCGCTGGTTCGGCATCGGGGTCAAGCCGATGACCTCCAATTCGGCGGTTTTCCTCGAATCCGAGGCCAAATTGCCGGTCGAGATGGCGATCGAGCGCCAAGCCCGAGCCGCGCAGATCCGGCCAGCCAAGTTTGACCTGTCGACGCTTCCCCAGGTGCGGTTGCCCTATCGCATGTGGCGCGCCCCGGCGCTCGACTTCGTCGTCAGCGGCGGCGTAACCTATCGCGCCAAGGACGGCGTCAAGGTCGACCGCCACACCTCGGTCTATGCGGCCGGCGAGATCGCCCATCTGTCTTATGACGCGCAGCTTTCGACAACCCGCAAAGGCATTCCCAACAGCCTGCGCATGCGGGCCTACCGGTCCGACCCCGAAGGCGGCCTGCTCGGGCCGTTGAAAGCGACCCATTTCGGCTTTGGCGACGTCGCCGGGCTCGACAGCCGGCTGAGCGGGTCATCGACGACCGGCCGCGGGGCTATAGTCACCAACCGCCCGCTGTTTTCCCCAACCGCGTTCGACCGCACCCGCTTCGAGGGCGACTTGCCGAGCGGCTGGGACGCCGAACTCTATCGCAACGGCGAGCTGCTGGCCTTCGCCAAGCCGACCTCCGACCAGCGCTATCGGTTTGAAGACGTTCAGCTTCTCTATGGCGAAAACCTCATCACCATCACGCTTTACGGTCCGCAGGGGCAGGTCCGCATCCGCGAGGAGATGATCAACGTCGGCCAGGACAATGTCCCGGCCGGTAAGACCTGGTACTGGGCCGGGGCCAACCAGCCCGGCCGCGACCTGCTGGCCTTCGAACCTCCGCCCGACGGCACCGGCCAGCCCAGGGCGCAGGCCGCGATCTCCGTCGAACATGGCCTCGACCAGCGAACCTCGGTCGGCGCGTTGGCGCGAATGATGCTGGTCGACGACCAGCGGCTGACCTTTGTCGAGGGCACTGTCCGCCGATCGATCGGCCAGGCGCTGCTCGAAGTCGGTGTTGCCGGCGACAACCACGGCGGAAAGGCGGCCCGAGCCCAGGTTTTGGCCAAATTTGGCAAGGTCAACGTCAGCGCCGAGGCGCTTGTTGCGAATAATTTTCATTTGCGAGGAAGCCGCGCGTCGAGCTTGCGCGATTATCGCGTGACGGTCGATGCGCCCATCCGAATCGGCCGGACGCTGGTCCCGGCGCATGCCGATGTCCGCCTGACCGACCGCCTCGACGGCACTCGGCAGCTCGAGGCGGCGGCACGCCTGTCGGCCAGTCTCAACCGATTCAATCTCGCCGGCGACCTTCGCTATCGCAAGCAATATCTGCGCTCCGGGCCGGCGCCGCCCGGCGAGCTGAACTTGGCCATGATCGGCACCGGCCGCATCGGCGCGGTCCGTGTGCGCGGTTCGAGCAGCTTCGATATAGCTCCCCAGGCGCGGTTCCGGACGGCGGAGCTGTCGGCTTACTGGTCGGCGTCGGACACGGTCGATTGGGAAGGCGGGCTGATTTACGACGCCGCGGCGCACCGTGGAAACGCGCGCATCACCCACATCCGCCGCCTCAACGGGATGGCCGTCGCGGTGACTGGCGAAGCCGCGACCGACGGCTCGCTGGCGCTCGGCTTCAACCTCAACTTCTCGCTCGATCCGGGCGGCGGGTTCAAACTGTCGCGCCAGGCACTGGCCGCGGCCGGGGCGGTCAACGCGCGCGTCTATCGTGATCTCAACGACAATGGCGTCCACGACCCGCTCGAACCGTTCGAGAAGGGCGCGCTGGTAACTACCGGGCGGCGCTTGTCGGACCGGGCGACCGACGCCAAGGGCGCGGTGCTGGTCGGCGGCCTCGCCACGTTCACCCCGGTAACGGTCGGCGTCGACGAGAGCAGCCTCGCCGATCCGATGCTGGTCGCGCGCACAGCGCTGCAAGTGGTAGTGCCGCGACCCGGCGTCCCGGCGACCGTCGAGATCGGACTGGTCGGCGGCGGCGACATCGAAGGCGCGATCGTCAAGAGCGGTGGATTGGGCTTCGAAGGCCTGGCCCTCGAGCTGGTCGACCCGGCCGGCAGACTGGTCGCCAGCACCCAGACCGACTTCGACGGTTTCTTCCTGTTCGAGCGGGTGCCCTACGGCAACTATCGAATCCGCTTGTCGGCGGACAGCGCCGCCGCCGCTCAGCTATCCCGCGAGCTCAACGTCACCGTCACTGTCAGCGCGTCAAAATCGATTGTCCGGCTCGGCGCGATCCATGTCGGACCGCCGCCCCGGATCGCCTCGCGCGAGTAACAAGTCGTCTGACGCAACATTGTTCGAAGTTGCAGCGCTTTTCGAAATTGGTGCGGTCGAGAAGACTCGAACTTCCACGGCCTTTCGGCCACAGCGACCTCAACGCTGCGCGTCTACCAGTTCCGCCACGACCGCACGTCATGAAAAGCTTGGCGGCAATGCCACCCACTGGAGAGGCGCGGCGTCTAGCAAAGGGCTCGGGGGCAGGCAATGGCGCCGGCTTTGTCCCGCTTTGGGACGCATGGTTAAGCCGGTCTTTACCATCCGCGCCGACGCGCGTTAATGGCCGGGGATGGTCATTGTCGCCCCCGCCGCGCTGACGGCAGTACTCATGCCGCAAGTAACCGCGCCCACATTCCCCGGGCGTCAGGCGCAAGCGGCGGTGACCATCCTGACCAGCGCCACGTTGCGCTTCTCGCAAATCGAAAAGCGCGACCCGAGGAAACTGCGCGAAGCCCGGGTCCGCACGGCTGACGGCTCGGTCGCCACGGTCAGGCTGGTCGAATTCGAATAAGGCTCAGGTCTTGGCCGAGCCCAGGGTGATGGTCAGCTCGTCGCCTCCCGCGGGGACGTTGACCTCGGCGCTGTTGAAGGTCGCGCTGGCGCCCGGTGGAAGAATCCGCGCCGGCGGGGCGATCGTCCAGCTGTAGACCAATTTGCCCGACCGATCGTGCAATTGCGCCTGGATCGGCGGCACATTCTGGTTCTCGTCGGTCGGGTTGATAACCCGGCCACTGACCGCCAGCAGCTCATTGCCACTGGCCAGCTTCTGGCGGTCGCTGTGGGTCATCATCAGCTGCAGCGGTGTCTCATTGGCCCCGGCAATGCCGACCCGCTGCCGCCATTCCGCAGGCGCCAGGAACCAGAAGGCGGCGGCCGCAGCGGCGATCAGCAAGGCGACCAGCAACGCCTTGGTCAGCGGGCCACGCGGCGACCGCTCGTCGTCGTCGCGGAGCGCGAACGGGCTGAATTCGTCGTCGGTCGATGGCAGTTCGACCGCATATGTCGTTTGCTGACTGGAATAATTGGGCGTTTCCCGGGCAATCGCTTCCGGCTCCGGTGTGACGAGAACGGACTCCGATTCCTCGACCGCTTCATTCGGCGCGTCCGCAGGCGCGAATTCGTCCCCAAGGTCCGGCGGAGCAACCGGCGCGTAACCCGCGGGAACTTCGGCGCCAGCCTCGGCGGCCAGTGCTGCCTCCTGGAATGCCCGTTCCTCGGCTTCCGGCCCGCTGCTCGGATCGATTTCCAGCGTTTCGGCCAGCGACTCCTCTTCCTCGACCACAAGCTCCGGCTCAGCGTCCTGGTGCCAACTGTGCTTGCACGAGGCGCAGCGGACCTGGCGGCCCTGCGTTGGGATCGCCCCGTCCTTGACCACATATTGGGTGCCGCAGGAGGGACAGGTGAGGATCATCGGCTAGAGCCCTTATCCGGGGCGACTAACGCCCTGCAATTCGGCCCGGTAAACAGGAATGCGCGGGCATTGGCAAGGCAGCGGGGGCTGTGCGAGAAGTCGGCAGTGAGTGGGAAGGGATCGGGCGCTGTCGGCCATCGTCGAATTCGATAGTGTAGGGCTGCGCTACGGCACCGGTGCCGAAGTGCTGCGCGATCTCGATTTTCGGCTTGGCCGAGGGACTTTTTACTTCCTCACCGGGCCGTCGGGTGCCGGCAAGACGTCACTTTTGAAGCTGCTCTATCTGGCGCAGCGCCCGACCCGCGGCCGCATTCGCCTGTTTGGCGAGGAGCTGTCGGAGGCGCCGCGCGACGTGCTGCCCGGCTTTCGCCGCCGGATCGGGGTCGTCTTCCAGGACTTCCGCCTGATCCGTCATTTGTCGGCCTTCGACAATATCGCACTACCGCTGAGGATTGGCGGTAGAAACGAGGCCGAGGTCGAAGGCCCGGTCCGCGAGATGCTCGCCTGGGTTGGCCTCGCCGACCGGGCGAGCGCTCGGCCGGCGACGCTGTCGGGTGGCGAGCAGCAAAGGGTGGCAATCGCCCGCGCGGTCATCAGCCAGCCGGAGATCCTGGTCGCCGACGAGCCGACCGGCAATGTCGACGCCGAGATGGCGCAGCGGCTGATGAACCTGTTCGTCGCCCTCAATCGCCTCGGCACGACGGTCGTCGTCGCGACCCACGATGTCGGGCTGATTGCCGCGACCCCCGGCGCCCAGATGGTCCGGCTGGAGAACGGCTCGATGGTCGATCCGACGGGCTCGCTCCGCAATCCGTCGCCGTCGCCGCACGGCGAGACGCGGGGCACAAGCTGATGCTCGGCTGGCTGTTCGCCTCGCCGGCCGAGCGCCGGCTGCTTCCCGGCGGACGGCTCCGCGGCCCAACCCCGTTCGTGATTGCCATCATGACTTTCGCGATGATGACGGTCGCGGCGGCCGGGCTGGCTTTGTCCAACGCCGCCGGGTTGGTTGTGCAAGGGATCGAGAATCGTTTTGCGGTGCAGATCCCGGCCGGCAGCGACTTGCTCCCCCGCGCCCTCGCCGCGGCGCGCTCCGCCCCCGGCGTCGTCACGGCCGAGCCGGTCCCCGAGGCCGAAATGCGGCGGACGCTCGAAAGCTGGCTGGGTCCGGCCGGGGTCGACGACCAGCTCCCTGTTCCAGCGCTGATCACTCTGGATGTCGGCGCCAATGCCGATCTCGCCGCCATCGCCAAGCGGGTCGCAACGGCCGCGCCCGGCGCGCGCTTCATCGCCCATCGCGAAGTGCTCGATCCGCTGTTGCGCGCGATCCGGGTGTTGCAATGGCTCGCTTTGGCGCTGGTCGCCCTGATGGCGGTGGCGACTTCGGCGGCGGTGGTGCTGGCCGCGCGGGGCGCGCTCGACACCCACCGCTCGACGATCGAGGTGATGCACGGCATCGGCGCCACCGACGTCCAGGTGACCAACCTGTTCCAGCGCAAGATCGCGCTCGACTCGCTGGCGGGGGCGATCGCCGGCGCCGTCGCCGCGGTGCTGGTGCTATTGCTGCTCGCCGGCGGCGGGACGGCTTTTGCCGGCGACCTGATGGGACGCTCGCCGCTGCACGGCCTCGACTTCGTCATGCTGGCCCTGCTGCCCTTCGCTTTGGTCGTGCTGGCGACCGGTGTCGCGCGCACGGCCGTGCTGGCCACGCTGCGGCAGGCGACATGATCGTCCGCTTCGCTTCGTTGGTCGTGCTGCTTTACGCACTCGGCTTCATCCTGTTCGCGGTGACGTTGGGCAAGCCAGCTGGGCTTGACTCTCCGCGCACCGCGGCGGCTGTGGTGATCACCGGCGGCGTCGGACGCATCGAGCATGGCATCTGGGTGCTCAAGGCCAGCCGGGCAAAGCGGCTCCTGGTCGCCGGCGCCGACCCTGCGGTGACCAAGAAGGATTTGATCCGGCGGCTCGGCGGCAACGCCGATCTCGTCAATTGCTGCGTCGACCTCGGCAGCGAGTCGGTCGATACCCGCTCCAACGCCGAGGAAGCCCAGCGGTGGCTGGCCAGGCACCGCTACCGGTCGTTCCGGCTGATCACCAGCGATTGGCACATGCGCCGCGCGCGCTACGATTTTCGTCAGGTACTCGGCGACCAATACACCATCGTGCCCGACGCCGTCCGCAGTTCGCCGCGGTTCATCACTCTGTTCGGCGAGTACAACAAATATGTGCTGCGTCGGCTCGCGGTGTGGCTCGATATCTGATGCCGCTGATCCGCTCGCTGCTGTTCTCGCTGATCTTCTACCTGGGAACCCTGGGGTTCGTGATCCTCGGCATTGTCGCCGGCGCGATCAGCACGCAGGTTATGCTGCGGGTGATCAACGGCTGGGCGCATTTCCATCATTGGCTGGCCACCGACTTGCTTGGCATCCGCACCGAGATCGACGGCGCGGTCCCCCCCGGCCCGCACCTGATCGCCATCAAGCACCAGTCGATGTTCGAGACGATCGAGATGCTGCGCGTCGCGCGGAACCCGATCATGGTCGTCAAGCGCGAGCTCGCCGATTTGCCTTTGTTCGGGCGGCTGACGCGGAGTGATGGGATTATCCCGGTGGACCGCGAAGCCGGTGCCAGCGCGCTGCGCGAGATGCTGGTCGCGGCCAAGGCGGCGACAGCGAGCGGCCGGCCGGTGGTCATCTATCCCGAGGGAACCC
>JBDSBX010000177.1:0-5798 GCA_039921365.1 Sphingomicrobium sp.
GCTCCAGGGCCGAAGCCCAATGCTAGAGGCAGTCCACCTTATGCCCGCTTCGAACTGCCCAAGATGACCTCGGACTGGGACGAGCGACACAAGCTCCGCTGATGAGAGAGGCCCTCAGCGGCTTGCCAGTGACTTCACGGGACTCCTCTGTCCCGCCGGTCGCGCTTCTGGCTTTCGGACTGCGCTTGGCATTTGACCGGCCCCTCTGGTGTGCCCTTCGCCACCGCCGCCAGAGTCTTAAGCCACCCGGCGATAGCGTTATTAGTTATCGTTAAGCAACTATTGCGCTATGTGTGCTTTCGCGCCCTTCTGGGGAGCAGCAAAAGCCCCCTGGCCCCCAGCCACCGGGGCAATGGGATTGCGTTTCAGGGTTCGCCATTTGGAATTGGTCGCCAGCGCACTTGCGCAGCGAAAGCGTGCCGGTTAGCCGACGCACTCGTTTGAGAATGTTAGATTGTTGCACCCCTGTCGGGTGCGCCACGCGTTTCGCGGCAAATCGTCAGCCTAGCGCTCGCGCTCCCTGATCACCTTGGCAGCCTGCTCGGCAAGCGCGTCGAATTTTTCAGCAGGGCCGTCACATTCGTCGGCCCGCCGATCAAGCTGTTTGGCAAGCTCTTGGTGGATCGCAGCGAGATAGACTCGGTCGGCAAGCTGCGCCCGCTCGCGCTCTTCCATCGCCCGCGCTCTGTAATAGTCGGCGTCGTGAGGCATCAGGTCAAAACGAGCGTCATTTGGGTCCGTTCCGCCAAGCAATTCTTTAGCGGGCGGCGGCTAGACCAGTTTCAGCTTCCTGGCGACGAACAGCGGACCGATAACCGAGAGGGCAATGCCGGCCAGCGAGCAGATCGCCACCCAGATCGCCATCAGCGTCCCGCCGGCCGCATACATCCCATAGATAACCGGGCCCGCCAGGATAAGTCCGCGAATTTCATTCGCGACCAGCAGTCCCACGCCCGCCTTGAGGAATACGGCAACAACGATGGAAATGGTCTCGTTCACCGCTCCCTAATGACGCGGAAGGGTTAGCAATCCGTTGAGGCCGTCAAAAATATCGCCGGTTCGACTCTCGGCGGCCGCGCGATTACCTTCGCGCCATGCTCACGCAAGCGCGGAGGGAGTTACGCCATGGCGAAAATATTGTGCGTCCTTTACGACGACCCGATCGACGGCATTCCCGAATCCTATCCGCGCGGCGACCTGCCCCAGCTCGATCGCTATCCCGACGGACAGAAGCTGCCGACGCCGAGTGCCATCGACTTCCAGCCCGGGCAGTTGCTCGGCTGTGTGTCGGGCGAACTTGGCCTTCGCCAATATCTCGAGGCCGCGGGCCACACATTGGTCGTGACGTCCGACAAGGACGGTTCCGGGAGCGTGTTCGAACGCGAGCTGGCCGACGCCGACATCGTCATCTCGCAGCCATTCTGGCCCGCCTATCTGACCGCCGAACGGATCGCCAGGGCACCCAATCTCATGCTGGCGATCACCGCCGGCATCGGCTCCGACCATGTCGACCTCGCCGCGGCGATCGAGCGCGGCATCACGGTTGCCGAAGTCACTTACTGCAACTCGATCAGCGTCGCCGAGCACGTCGTGATGATGATCCTCTCCCTCGTCCGCAATTACCTCCCGTCGCACGACTGGGTGCGCAAGGGCGGCTGGAACATCGCCGACTGCGTCGCTCGCTCCTACGACGTCGAGGGCATGCACGTCGGCACGGTCGCCGCCGGGCGGATCGGCAGCGCGGTGCTGCGCCGCCTGAAACCGTTCGACATGCACCTCCATTATTTCGATCGGCACCGCTTGCCGGACAGCATCGAGCAAGAGCTTGGCCTGACCTGGCACGACAGCGTCGAGCATATGGTCGGGGTGTGCGACGTCGTCACCATCAACGCCCCGCTCCACCCCGAAACCGAGAATCTGTTCGACCATGCAATGATCGGACGGATGAAGCGCGGCGCCTATCTGGTCAACACCGCGCGCGGCAAGATCGTCGACCGCGACGCGGTGGTTGCGGCGCTCGAGTCGGGCCAGCTGGCGGGATACGCGGGTGATGTCTGGTTTCCCCAGCCAGCCCCGCGCGACCATCCGTGGCGGACCATGCCGCACCACGGCATGACCCCGCACATTTCGGGCAGCAGCCTGTCGGCCCAGGCGCGCTACGCCGCCGGCACCCGCGAGATCCTCGAATGCTTTTTCGACGGGCGGCCGATCCGCGAGGAATATCTGATCGTCCAGGGCGGCGGCCTGGCGGGCGCCGGCGCGCACAGCTACAGCTCAGGCAACTCCACCGGTGGATCGGAGGAAGCGGCGCGGTTCAAGGCGGGCTAGCGAATTATTTTTTGTCCTCGCCGGGAATTGGCGTTGCCGTGTGCAGCGCCTCGATCACGTAGAGCCGCTTGATCAGGACATAGGTAACGACGCTGAGCGGCGCCGCCAGAATGACTCCGAGGACCCCGAAGATTGCGCCGAACGCAAGCAGCGAAAACAGCATGACGACCCCCGGCAGGTCGACCGCATATTGCTGGACGAGCGGAGTCAGCAGATAGCCTTCAAACTGCTGCACCGCGAAATACAGCAGCGCCACCCAGATCGCGAGATCGGGACTGACCGCAAGCGCCAGCAACACCGCCGGCAGCGCCGCGATCAGCGGTCCGGCGAAAGGAACGAACTCAAGCAAGCCAGCCAGCAGACCGAGCGCGAACGCCGAGGGAACGCCGAGCAGCCACAGGCCGAACCCGGTCAGCAGGCCGACCACCACCATGGCGATCAACTGGCCCGTGAGCCACAAATGAAGCGCGCGTTCGGACTCGTCCATCGCCTCGGCGACGAGGGTGCGCTGACCGGGCGGCACGAGCTTGATCGCGCCGGTGCGGTAGAAGCGCGGCTGCATCGCGAGGAAAATCCCGGCGAAGATCACGACCAGCGCTTCGGCGATGCTGTTGCCGATCGACAGGACGGTCCGGCTGAAGGTGGCGAAGGACCCACCCTTCCCGGCGCTTTCGACCATCTGCCTGAGCTGCTCGCCGAGTCCCATGTCGCCGATCCGCGCCTCGAACGACGTCCAGGCCGCGGGTAGCCGGGTCGCGAGGACGTCCATTCGTCCCACCAAATTCGCCCCGAACAGCGCGGCAAGCGCCACGACCGCACCGAGGATCACGGCGATCGACGCCGCCATTGCAATTCCCTGCCGGCACCCCGCCAGCTTGGCGATGCGGTCGGCCAGAGCGCGGAAAATGGTCGCGACGACCACCGCGCCGAACAGCATCAGGACCAAGTGCCGCAAGTGCCAGGTGAGGATGACCAGCGCCGTCAGTGCAAGGACGATCAGCACGCGGCGGACAAACCGACGGTCGTCCGTCTCAGCGGCGCGCTTGGTCATGCGCCCCAAGCCTCGATGATTTCGACGAAACGGCTCAGCCAGGTATTGGTCTGGTGGCCGTCGACGACACGGTGGTCGATGGTCAGTGTCACATAGGCCATCGGCAGGATGACGATCGCGTCGTCGCCGTCGACCTCGCGCACCACCACCCGCTTCTGGAGCTTGCCGACGCCGAGGATCGCCGCCTGGCCCTGGTGGAGGATGATCGGCGCCGCGAGCAGAGACCCCGAAACGCCATGGTTGGAAATCGTGAAGCTGCCGCCCGAAACGTCGCCGCCGGTCAGCTTGCCCTCGCGAGCCCGCCGGGTGAGCTCATCGAGCTTGGCGCCAATCTGCTCAAGGCTAAGGCCCTCCGCGTCGCGGACCACCGGCACTACCAGCCCCTTGTCGCCGAGCGCGGTGCCGACACCAATGTCGATCGTCGGCGAGACCGCGATGCGGTCCTGTTCCCAGCGGCCGTTGATCGCCGGCGCTTGGCCCATCGCTTCGGCCGCCGCCTTGACGAGGTAGGCGGTGTAACTGAGCTTGGTGCCGGCCGTGGCCAGCGCCGCCTTGTGCGCGGCGACCGCCGAAAAATCGGCCTCGAACAGCGCCGTGACATGCGGCGCGTCGGCCATCGCCCGGACCATGTTCTCGGCGATCTTGAGCCGCATTCGGTCGTGCGGGATGTCGGACCCTGAGGGTCCGCCGGTGTCCAATGCCAACTCGACATCTTCGCGCGTAATCCGCCCACCCCGCCCGCTGCCAGTCAGGCGGGACGCGTCAATCCCGTGTTGCTGGAGGGCGCGACGAACAGAGGGGCTCAATCGCGTCTCACCAACCTCGTTCGTCCTGAGCGAAGTCGAAGGGCGCTTTTCGGAAGCGGGTGCAAGACGCCCTTCGACAGGCTCAGGGCGAACGGACTGGTCCGCATCAATCCGCCCCAGCAATGCCCCCGGCACCGCGTCCGCATCCGTATCGAGGACAATCTCCGCAAGCACCCCCGCCGCCGGCGCCGGCACTTCCTGGGTCACCTTGTCGGTCTCAAGCTCGACCAAAGGATCGTTGACCGCGACCGTGTCGCCGATCTGTTTCAGCCACGCGCGGACCACCGCCTTGGTCCCCTCCTGCTCATCGGGAACGAGGATATCGATCACGCTCAAAACCCCACCAGCCGGTCGACCTCCGCGCGAATGGTCGCGGGCGAAGGCAGCGCGGCTTCCATCAACGTTGGGTGATGCGGGCTCGGGATGTCGGGCATGGTCACCCGCGCGACCGGCGCGTCGAGATCGAGGAACGCTTCGTCGGCGACGACCGCGGCGATCTCCGCCCCGAATCCGCCAGTGCGCAAATCCTCATGGACGATCAGGCAGCGGTGCGTGCGGGCGACGCTGTCGAGCACCATTTCCCGGTCCCACGGCATCAGTGTGCGCAAGTCGATGACGTCGGCCGACACGCCCTCCGCCGCCGCTTCGCAGCGCGGCACCATCGCGCCCCAGGTAACGATGGTGATGGCGTCGCCCTCGCGCGTCTTCTTCGCTCGTCCGAACGGCAGCGCATAATCGTCGCCGGGCCACGGCCGCCGCGCCCAGGCGTCGTCGAGCATTGACCGGTGCTCGAAGAACAGCACCGGATCGTTGCCGCGCAGGCTTCCGCGCAATAGCCCGACCGCGTCCTCGTCATTCGACGGCACCGCGACCAGCCAGCCTGGGTTGTGGACGAATTGCACCTCGTTGGTCTGGCTGTGCCACGGGTCGCCGCACTTGAAGAAACCACCCGGCACCCGCAGCACCATCGGCGCCGCGAAGCGATTGTGGGTGCGCCAGCGCATCGTCCCGCAGTCGTTGATCTGCTCGGTCGCCGGCTCGGCATATTTGCGGAACTGGATTTCGGGCACCGGCATCAGCCCGGCTAGCGCCATGCCGACCGCGCGGCCGACAATGCCTTCCTCGTTGAGGCTGGTATCGAACACCCGGGCTTTGCCGAACTTCTCTTGCAGACCGAGCGTCACCGCGTGCACGCCGCCCTTGGGTCCGACATCCTCGCCGAACACCAGCACCCGCGGATTGGCTGCAAGCTCCTGGTCGAGCACGCGGCGGATCGCGGTCACCATGTTGATCCGCTGGCCATCCGGCTTGGGCTCATCAGTCGATGCCGGAGCAACGAAGCCATTGTTGAACTGCCCGCCCACCTGCTGGAGCTCGTCCTCGAAAAACATATTGTCCGTGACGTTGGCAGGACACGAGACGCCGCGCGTCTCAGCCTCGGCCAGCGCCGCCGCAACGGTTGCGGCGGCGTCCACCTCGAGCGCCTGCCAATCGAGACTGGCGGCATGCGCCTTGAGCTTGGGCAACGGATCGCGCGCCCATTCGGCCTGGATTTCGGCCTTGCTTTTGTAGCCCTGCGTGTCCTGGAAGCTGTGACCTTCGAGCCGCGGCAT
>JBDSBX010000178.1:0-19206 GCA_039921365.1 Sphingomicrobium sp.
GGCTGGTCGCCCGCCTGATCGACGGACAAGTGCGGGTAATTGCCACTGGCGGCGGGGTTTTCGTCGACCCCCGCACTCGCGAATTGCTCAACACTCGTGCCATCACCGTCTGGCTCGATGCGCCGACCGAAATTCTCGCCGACCGGACGTCGCGACGAAATACCCGACCACTGCTTCGCAACGGTG
The DNA here is from genome assembly GCA_039921365.1 of Sphingomicrobium sp. Taxonomy (GTDB): domain Bacteria; phylum Pseudomonadota; class Alphaproteobacteria; order Sphingomonadales; family Sphingomonadaceae; genus Sphingomicrobium. Next base: position 187 of record JBDSBX010000178.1, read on the forward strand.
ATCCCAAGGGAACGCTCGATCGCCTCGCCGAAGTCGAGCGGCCGTCCTATTCGGCCGCGCACATCCACGTGAAAAGCGGCAACGGTGCGCACAGCGACGTCGTCGAATCGATTGTCAGAGCGCTTGAGGCCCATATCGGCGCCAAGTGAACCCTAGGCCGGATTGCGCTGTTCATCCGGAAGCGAAGAATCGGCGCCGAACATCCGGTCCTGGGCCGAACGCAAGTCCCCGGTTTTGCTCTGGACGTGAAGACGTTCCGTGTCGCGCTGGCGATAGGCGGCTTCGACTCGGTCGGCCTCGCGTTGCGCAATTCCCAGTTTGAGCAAAGCTTCCCGGCCCATCACCACCGCGCTTTCGAATAGCTCGCGCTGGATCAGATCGACCTCGAGACCGGCAAGTTCGATGACCTGCCGGCGGTCATAAACCCGGACCATGACCACCGCGCGCGGGAATGCCTCGCGGATGGCTTCGAAGCCGGCGCGATCCAGATCTTGCCCGTCCTGGCAGAACAGGATCGCCTCCGCCGTCTCCGCGCCGGCGGTGCGCAGCAGGTCGATTCGGGTGCCGTCACCATAATAGACCTTGGTACCGAATTCCTGGCTCAATTCGATCTGCGACGGCTTGCTGTCGATCAGCGTCACCGGAATCCGCTTGGCTTGCAGCATCTGGGCGACGGTCTGCCCGAACCGTCCATAGCCAACGACAATTGCATTGGCTTCTGGTGAGAATTCGGGACCCTCGAGATCGACATCGGCATCCGGAATTCGCTTCTGGACCCATTCCGTGAAGCGCATCAGAAACGGCGTCGAGATCATCGAAACGGTGACGATGGCGCTGAACAGCGAAGCCGCCTCGGGCAAGATCAACTTGGCCATGGCTGCCTGGCCGAACAGGACGAAGCTGAATTCGCCCGCCTGGCTGAGCAGCAGGCCGAGCCAGATAGCCCGGCCCCATTGCATCCCAAACCACCTCGCCAGCCCGGCGATCAGCACCGCCTTCACGACTACGATCCCGACTGCGGCGCCCGCGACCAGCAACGGGTTGGCGGCGATCGCGTTGAAATCGAGCAGCATTCCCACCGACAGGAAGAACATCCCGAGAAGGATCGAGCGGAAAGGTTCGACGTCGCTCTCCAGCTCATGCCGGTAAGGCGATTCGGCGAGCACGACGCCGGCGATGAATGCTCCCAGTGCGACCGACAGGTGAAGCCATTGCATTAACGCAGCGCTGGCAATGATTGCGAACAGGCCGGCGACCACGAACAGCTCGCGCTCCCCGAGGCGGCCGACGAGCCGGAACAAGGGGTTGAGGACATACCGTCCGGCAAGCACCAGGCCGACCACTGCGCCGACCGTATAGAGGGCGAGCAGCCCGCCAGGCGGCGCGTTCGGATCGAGCGGCGAACGCGACAATGCGGCGATGATCGTGATCATCGGCACGATCGACAGATCCTGGAACAGCAGCACCGAGAAGGCCCGCTCGCCCCGGCTCGTGTTGAGCTGCCCCGACGAACGCAACATCGGCAACACCTGCGCCGTCGACGACAGGGCCAGCGGCAGCCCGAGCGCCAAACTCGCCTCGCCGCTGAACCCAAGCCCGAAGTAAATGAGTCCGCTCAGCGCCAATCCGCACAGCACGACCTGGATCAGCCCCAGTCCGAAGATATCCTTGCGTAGCCGCCACAACCGGCTGGGATTGAGCTCGAGCCCGACCAGGAACAGCAGGAAAGCAATGCCGATTTCGGACACGCGCATCACCGCTTCGGGTTCGCCGATCAGGCCCAGCGCATAGGGCCCGATCAGCGCCCCGCCGACGATGTAGCCCAGCGTCGCGCCGAGCCCGAGCTTGCGGAACAAGGTGACGAAGATCAGCGCGGCCCCGAGCATGAAGGCGACGTTGAGCAAGGTCGCGCCGGACACGGCTGCGTCGGCCTCGTTCAACTTCGCTTATCTTCGATCGCCGCGAGCAACGCCCGCAACGGCAAGAGGATCGCCCCATGACGCGAAGTCCGCGACCGCGCCGGCGCGAGGACTTCGAAGCCCCAGCTGCCGGGATCGTCGCGGCTGCCATCGAGCCAGGCCGAGAGTGCGGCCAGAGCGTCGGCGATTTCCTCACCCGATCGCCCCGGCGCGTGTTTGGCGAGCAATGCGCCGGAAGCTTGCCCGAATGCGCAGGCGCGGACCTGCTGCGCAACGGCGGTAACACGCCCGCCATCGATCCGCACCTCGGTCCGCACCGTGCTGCCGCAAGTCGGCGAGCGCAGCTCCGCCGACCCGTCGACCCTGACCAGCCGCTCAGGATCGGGCAGCGAGCCCGCCAGCCGCAGGATCTCGATGGTGTACAGCGGGGCGTTCAAGACCGGCGCCATGTCGTCCCCCCCGGTCCATCTTCAAGCACGATTCTCTCGGCCTGGAGCTCGTCACGGATGCGGTCGGCCGCCGCGAAATCGCGGTTCTTTTTGGCTTCCCCACGCTCGGCAATCATTCGCTCAATATCGTCTACATTGCGAGCCGCTGTGAGTGTTCCAGAGGGGGTGAATCGAATCTGCGCAGACCCTCGCAACTGCCCTAGTTTCGGACCACGAAACCACTCGTCGGAACTGTTGTGGACCAGGCCCAGCAAGGCCGCACTCGCCTTGATCGCCGCCGGATCGTCGAGCGCCATCAGCCGAGTCAGCGCGAGCGGTGAGTTCAAATCGTCGGCAAGCGCCTCCAAGACCCCTTCGTCGATATCCCCCGCAAGCGCGTCTCCCGCCGCGCGGTACAGCCGGTCCAACGTGGTCTTCGCTTGGGCGACCCCCGCCTCGGTCCAACCGAGTGGCTGACGGTAATGCGCGGAAAGCAGCGCCAGCCTCAAAGTCTCTCCCTGTTGCCCGGCCTCAAGCAGGTCACCGACGCTGACGGTATTCCCCAGCGACTTCGACATCTTCTCCGCGCCCATATCGACGAAGCCATTGTGCACCCAATACCGCGCGAGCGGAGCCCCGCCATGTGCGCAGCGGCTCTGCGCGATCTCATTTTCGTGGTGCGGGAAGATAAGGTCCAGCCCGCCGCCGTGGATGTCGATGGTCTCGCCCAGATGCGCAGCGATCATCGCCGAGCATTCGATGTGCCAGCCCGGCCGCCCGCGTCCCCACGGGCTGTCCCAGCCGATCACACCCTCGCCGCTCGGCTTCCACAACACGAAATCCGCCGGATCGCGCTTGTATGGCGCGACCTCGACTCGCGCGCCGGCAAGCATCGCGTCGTGGTCGCGGCGGCTGAGTGCGCCATAGTCGGCGTCGGACGGTACATGGAACAGTACATGCCCTTCCGCCTCATAGGCGTTGCCAAGCGCGATCAGCTGCCCGATCATCGCCACCATCGGGCCGATTTCGGCAGTGGCGTGCGGCGCGATGTCGGGCGGCGCTACGCCCAGCGCACTCATGTCCTCGACATAAAAGCGCTCGTAGCGCTCGGTAATTACGCCGGGCTCGACGTTCTTCGCGTCCGCCGCGGCAATGATCTTGTCGTCAACGTCGGTGACGTTGCGCGCGTAGACGAGGCTATCCGCCCCGTAGGTATGCCTGATCAGCCGCGCGAGCGTGTCGAACACCACTGCGGGCCGCGCATTGCCGATGTGCGCGCGTCCGTAGACCGTCGGCCCGCAAACATACATCGTTATCCGCTTGGGATCGACCGGCTCGAACGCCCGCTTCTCGCGCGCCAAAGTGTCGTACAGCCGGATCATGCCGGATTGACCTTTAGCCGTCGCTTCTCGATCCAATCGACGATCGCCAGCCCGCTGGCGTTCAGCAGCGGATAGGTTCGCGAGGTCGTCATCCACTCCGGACGATCGGCCTCGGGGCCATAGACCATGTCCGTGGCGAGGTTTGCGAGCAGGAAGAACAGGGTCGCGCTCAGCAACCCCTTGATCAGCCCGAACCCGCCACCGAGCACCCGGTCGACCGGCCCCAGGACCGACTTGCGCGACTTGCCGCCGATCGAGCGCGCCAGCAGCTTGACCAGCAGGAAGCTCGGAATGAACAGCACGGCGAAGGCCACCACAGCTGCGCCGGCGGTGGTGCCGACACTCTCGGCCAGTCCCGCCGACAGCTGTGTGTGGAACAGTTTGAGCATGGCGATCGCCACCACCCAGGCGAATAGGGACAACACTTCGTGCACGAAGCCGCGGATGAAGCCGATGATCGCTCCGCCGCCCAGCAGCAAGACGACGAAGATGTCGAGCGCGCTCATCGGCGCTCGGCTAGCGGGCTATCGGCCGGTTCGCCAGTCAAGATTAGCGGCCCAGGATATGGTCGGCGAGAGCCTTGAGGCTGGCGAACTCGGCTAGCGCGATGCCGTCGCCGCCCTTGACGCCCAGCGGCACCCACGCCGACTCGAAACCGAGCTTAGCAGATTCCTTCAGCCTCAGCGGCGCATGCGCCACCGCCCGCACCTCCCCCGACAGCGCGATTTCGCCGAGCACCACGCACTCGCTCGGCACCGGCCGCTCGGACAAGGCTGAAATCAGCGCCGCCGCCACGGCAAGGTCGGCCGCCGGGTCTGACAGCTTGTAGCCGCCAGCCACGTTGAGATAGACTTCGGCAGTCGCGAAGCTCAGCCCGCAGCGCGCTTCCAGCACCGCCAGGATCATCGCCAGCCGTCCCGAATCCCAGCCAACCGCCGCGCGCCTCGGGGTCGCCCCGCTGGCCAACCGAACCGTCAGCGCCTGAATTTCGACCAGTACCGGGCGCGTGCCCTCCAATGCCGGGAACACGCTGGTCCCACTGACCGGCTCGGACCGTCGGGTCAGGAACAGCGCCGAAGGGTCCGGGACCTGGCTCAGCCCTACTTCCTCCATCGCAAAGACGCCGATCTCATCGGTCCCGCCGAAGCGGTTCTTCATCGCTCGCAAGATCCGGTACTGGTGACTTCGCTCGCCCTCGAAGCTCAGCACCGTGTCGACCATATGTTCGAGCACGCGCGGGCCGGCGATGCTGCCGTCCTTGGTGACATGCCCGACCAGCACCACCGCGCTGCCTTGCTCCTTGGCGAACCGCACAAGCTCCTGGGCCGAAGCGCGCACTTGGCTGACCGTTCCGGGCGCTCCCTCGATCAGGTCGGAATGCATGGTCTGAATCGAGTCGATCACCAGCAGCGCGGGTGGGTCGCTCTCAACCGTAGTCAGAATGTCGCGGACCGAAGTTGCCGCGGCGAGCTGAACCGGCGACTTGCCCAGCCCGAGCCGCACGGCGCGCAACCGGATCTGCTCGGCCGATTCCTCGCCCGAGACATAGACGACGCGCTGCCCCTGCTCGGCCAGGCGCGCCCCGACCTGCAGCAACAAAGTCGACTTGCCGATCCCGGGATCGCCGCCAACTAGCATTGCCGAACCCGGCACGATCCCGCCGCCGATCGCGCGATCGAACTCAGCGATTCCGGTGGCGAACCGCGCCGGCAGCGCGACCTCGCTGTCGAGCCCGACCAGTTCGATCGTCCGCCCACCACCGCGCAGATTATGATTGGCGGCGAAGATGCTGGACACTTCGGGCGCTTCCTGGACCAGCGTGTTCCATTCGGCGCAGTCGGCACATTGGCCCTGCCAGCGGCTGCTGACCGCCCCGCAGGCCTGGCAAACGTATCGGATTTTGGGCTTGGCCATGACACACCCGGTCTAAAGGCTGTGTCGCCGAGCGCAACGGTCGAGCACTCTTCTGCGTTGAGCGCACTGACTCCAACAGAAGGAAACGCGCGCATGCCCTATGCAAAGGCCAAAGACGGAACTCGCCTCTATTACAAAGACTGGGGAAGCGGCGACCCCGTGGTCCTGTTGCATGGCTGGCCGCTGACGGGCGATACTTTCGACGATACGGCTGTCGCCCTTGCCGAGGCGGGGAAGCGCTGCATCGTCCCCGACCGCCGGGGCTTTGGCCGCTCAGACCAGCCGTGGGACGGCTATGACTATTATACCTTCGCGGACGATGTCGCCAAGATCCTCGACGACGCCGGCATCAGCCAGCCGGTCGCTCTGGTCGGCTTCTCGATGGGCGGCGGCGAGGTCGCGCGGTTCCAGACCAAATTTCCGGGACGCACGTCCAAGGCGGTGCTGATCAGCGCGGTGGTGCCGTACATGCTCAAGACGGACGACAACCCTAATGGGGTGCCGCAGGCGACCTTCGACGAGATGACCGCGGGCATGAAGAAGGACCGTGAGCATTTTTTCACTGCCTTCTTCAAAGATTTCTACGGGGTCGGCACACTGACCTCGCCGGTCAGCGACGAAGTGCTGATGAATAGCTGGCGCCAGACAATGATGGCGGGCTTGCGGCCGACCCTCGCCGCCGCCCAGGCCTTCGCGACGACCGATTTCCGACCCGATCTGGCGAGCTTCACCGTGCCGACATTGATCATCCATGGCACCGCTGACCAAACGGTCCCAATCGATGCCACTGCGCGCGAATCGGCCAAGGTCATCCCGGGCGCCCAATTGATCGAGTATGACGGCAGCGCGCACGGGCTGTTCGCGACCGACAAGCAGCGCTTGATCGCCGACCTGCTCGCCTTCCTCGGCGGCGACGCGACCAGCCAGCGCAGCGCGATTCCCTTGGGCCAGACGGCCTAGCCCAGTCGACGACCCCCGCCCCTGATCGGAGCGGGGGTCTCCCGAGCCTAGAAGACTGCCTTCGCCTCGCCGCCCATCATCTGCTGGCGGACCAGCGGGATTGGCGGGCCGCCGAAACTCAGGAACTTGTCGTGGAACGCCTTCCACGCGGTCCGCCCCCCGCGGCTGGCTGTCCATTCATCCCGTAGCTTGCGGATCATCAGCTTGCCCATCGTGTAGTTGAGATAGGCAGGGTCGTAGGTCCCGCGAGCCGCCTGCTGGCGGGAATTGCCCTCATCCTGGAAGCATTTCTCGCGGAACAACTGATAGCTTTGCTGCTGCGTCATCCGGCCGGTATGCATGCCAATGGCAGACAGGAAGCGGCAGTCGCGCAGCAGCGCGTTCGACAATTGCCCGATCATGGTCTCGTCGGTTCCGCCGCCGACCCCCGCGACGCGCATCATCTCCTCACTATAATGAGCCCAGCCCTCGGCGAACGCATAGCCAACGAACACCTTGCCGAAGGTGAACGGCGAGCGGTTGGAATGGAGGAAATTGAGGAAGTGGCCGGGCCACACCTCGTGCACGGACGTGAACAACAGATCGGCGTTGCCGGGGACGAATCCGTCGCGGACTTCCTTCGACCATTTCGGGTCGGGCGGAGCGATATAATAGACCGAAGGCAACCCCTTCTCATACGGCCCTGGAATATTGATATAGGCGAAGTTCTGCCGGTTGTACGGTGGCGCCTCCTCGACCTTTGCCTCCTCCGGTCCAGGGATCGTCACCAGATCCTTTTCAATAATGAACTGCTTTAATCCTGTCAGTTGCGCCCGTGCGGCGGCGACCGCCCCGCCCGCCGGCTTGTTGACGTTCATCTTCTCCATGCATTGCGGGATCGTCATGCCGGCCGCCCAGCGCGCGCACGCTTCGGTAAGCTGCTTCAAATTTGACTCAAGGTCGGCGCGTCCGATCCGCTCGAGCTCGGCAATCGGTGTATTGACCATCTCCGTGTCGTTAAGCATTTGCTGGAATCTCGCGGCGCCCAGCGCGAAGTCGTTGTTTGCCGTGGGGCGCTGCTGCTCGAGCCAATCGGCCAGTGATCGCATCGCCGCTGCCGCAGTGGTCGACGCCGCCTTGAGAGTTTCCTGATCCTGTGCGCTGCCGACGGCCGCGAACGCCTTGATCCCGTCTGCCGGATAATAATCCGCGTAACCGCCGAAAGCGTTCTTGCCATAGTCGACGAAGGACAGCGGCAGCGGCGTGCGCAAATTCTCGCGAATGTGCTGGACCGCCGCCGGGATCGCTTGAAGGTAGCGTGTATACGCCTTGATCCTCACCTCGGGCGCGGCGTACGGAACGACGACGTAGGTCGAGGGGTCCAGGCTGCCGCTGTAATAGGCGGGGTTCTTGTGAGCCTGGTCGGCAGCATCGATGAAGAATAGCGACCCTTTCGCCTGGCCGATCAGGTAAGCACGTTCGAAACGTTCATTTTCGCTGAGCTTCGCAGGGTCGAACTTTTCGGCTTCGGCAACCGCGGTCCTCAACCGCGTCACCTCATTCTGGATCCCCGCTTCGCTCCAGTCTGGCAATTGCCCGTCGAATTCATGGCGCCCCGCGGTCGCCGCGAACGGCGGGTTCGCCTTGAACGTCTGCTCGATATAGTCGTTCATGAACTTCGCCCAGTTGGTCGAGGCCGGGGCGGCCGACGGTTCTGCTGCCTGGTTTTGCGGTTGGTCGCTCATCCGGCATCCGGCGATCGAAGCGGCGGCGGCAGCTGCCAGCAGCAGGTATTGAGACTTCATCATCATTCCCTCCTTTGCGCGTCGCCACGCATGTTGCCGCTCCGACGGCGCGCGATTAGGGCGCCGCTGTGAGTATCGTCCCCGAACCGCTCAGGATCCCGGCCTTCAGAGCATATTGGCTCGCCCGCCTGACGTCGACAATTGCTCAGATGGCGATGATTATCGTTATTGGCTGGCAAGTCTACGACCTTGCCCGCGAGACGATGGGCCTGAAGGAAGCGGCGCTCCGTCTCGGATTGATCGGCCTGATGCAATTCGCGCCGCTGTTCCTGCTCACCTTGGTCGCCGGCTGGACGGCCGATCGAGTCGATCGCCGCTGGATCGCAATCGCCGCTTTGACCCTCGAGCTGGCGTGCGCGATAGCCCTGGCGTGGTTCGCATGGCGGGGAACCACCACCTTTACCGCCCTCTTCACCGTCGCCGCGCTGTTGGGCGTCGCTCGAGCCTTTGCGGGTCCGGCACTGGGAGCGCTCGCGCCCAACCTCGTTCCGCGCAAGATCCTCCCGAACGCCATCGCGCTGTCGTCGATCGCCTGGCAAAGCGGCGCGATCGCCGGCCCCGCGCTCGGCGGTTATCTTTACGCCTGGGCGCCGGTCGCACCTTACGCGGCCAGCGCGCTGTTGTTCGGCGTCGCCCTGATCGGCCTGATGGCCATCGGCCCGGTCCCGCGCGCCGAAACCATGGCCACCAAAAATCCGTGGGCGCAGATGGTCGAGGGCCTGCGGTACGTGCGCCGCAACCGATTGGTGCTCGGAGCGATCAGCCTCGACCTGTTCGCCGTGTTGCTGGGCGGGGCGACGGCGATGCTACCGGTGTTCGCCCGCGACGTCCTGCACGCTGGGCCCGAGGGTCTTGGGCATTTGCGCGCCGCTCCGGCGATCGGCGCGACGCTCACCGCCGGATTTTTTGCGATTCGGCCTTTGAAATCCAGTGTCGGCCTCAAGATGCTGGTGGCGGTGGCGGTATTTGGCTTGGCGACGATCGTGTTCGGCATGTCGCGATCGATGCCGCTGTCGCTGGCCTGTCTGGCGCTGCTCGGCGCGGCCGACATGTTCTCGGTCTATGTCCGCCAATCGCTGATTCAGCTCTACACGCCCGACGCGATGCGCGGCCGGGTCGGCGCGGTCTCCTCGCTGTTCATCTCCGCATCGAACGAGCTCGGCGAAGCCGAATCGGGCTTTCTTGGCGCGATTATCGGTCCGGTCGCAGCCGTGATTGCTGGCGGCGTTGGGGCCATTTTGGTTGTCGCGCTGTGGGCGTGGAAATTCCCCGAACTGCGGCTTGCAAGAAGCTTCGACCCACCCGATGTACTCGCCACCAAGCCCAAGGAGAGCTCGCGATGAAGGCTGCCTCGATCCTCGAAACCATTGGCAACACCCCCCATATTCGCGTCAACCGGCTGTTCGGCGACAAGGCCCAAGTCTGGATCAAGTCGGAGCGGGCCAACCCCGGCGCATCGATCAAGGACCGCATCGCGCTGGCGATGGTCGAGGAAGCGGAGCGAACGGGCAAATTAAAGCCCGGCGGGACGATCGTCGAGCCGACCTCGGGCAATACCGGCATCGGACTCGCCATGGTCGCGGCGGTCAGGGGCTACAAGCTCATCCTGGTGATGCCCGACAGCATGAGCATCGAGCGCCGCCGATTGATGCTCGCTTATGGCGCGACGTTCGACCTGACGCCGCGCGAAAAAGGCATGAAGGGGTCGATTGCCCGCGCCGAAGAGATCGTCGCTGCAACTGGTGGTGCGTGGATGCCGCAGCAATTCGAGAACCCCGCCAATCTCGAAGTTCACCGGCGTACGACGGCGCAGGAAATCCTCGCCGATTTCCGAGATTCGCCGCTGGACGCACTGATCACGGGCGTCGGCACCGGCGGTCATATCACCGCCTGCGCCGAGGTGCTTAAGAAGCAGTGGCCAAGCCTCAAAGTGTTCGCAGTCGAGCCAACCCTGTCGCCCGTCCTGTCCGGCGGCGCTCCCGGTCCGCACCCGATACAAGGCATCGGCGCCGGTTTCATCCCGGCAATCATGAATGTCGGCCTGGTCGACGGAATTATCCAGGTCGACCCCGCAGATGCCAAGGAAATGGCGCGCCGAGCGGCTCGAGAGGAGGGGATCCTGGTCGGGATTTCGTCCGGCGCCACTCTGGCCGCAATTGCCCAGAAACTCCCGGATTTAGGCGACGACCCGCGAGTCCTCGGCTTCAATTACGACACCGGCGAGCGCTACTTGTCGGTCCCCGACTTTCTTCCTGAAGAGGAATAGCTAACCGGCCGCTAACTGCTTTTCTTAGCCGCACCATTAACGCGTGAAGGCTTAGACCTCCATTTTGGCGACAATTCCTTCGCCGCCGCGAAAGTGGAATTGAATGCGCAGGACGCGGTTTGCCGGAGCTGTGGACGTTGGGGGAGACGCGCGTCCGCGCGCTTCGGTTCGCGAAGCGCTGTGGTTCGACATTCTCGCGCCCGACGCGCCCGACGATGACTCGCTGTCGGCCTGGCGGGTCGCCCCGCTCGATCATTCCGCGCTCATGCTGGGCATTACCCACATGCTGGCCGCGGTTACCTTGTTCTGGCTGTACCCTGAGCGTTCCCCGGCCCTTTCCTTGGCCAGCCCGGTCATCCCGATTGCCTTGCTCTTGGCAATCGATGCCGTTGCCATTGTCTCGCTTCACTGCCGCAATCGCCTGAGCCTCGCACCACACACAGTCATTCGCGCTCTTGCTGGCTATCTCGGCGTCGCTGGCATTTTGTGGATGATGATTGGCCTGGCGATCACCGGCGAAGCGCACGGCGATGCAATGGCGATCCTTGTCATGGGCGGCGGCGTGACCATGGCCGCGATGGTGGCGGTGAATTCTCCGCCGCTGGCGATCTCAAACCTCATCGTCATGACGCTCGGGGCGCTGCTGTTCACCGAATCGGCCCTGGTCGGCACCGGCGCGGCGTTGCTGTCCCTGATCATTGCTTCCTACAGCGTGGCGGGAGCCCGGACGGTGATCGCCGCCGGCCGCAAGCGGCTCGACCTCGACGCCGAAGCTCACAAGGCGCTGACATTCGTCGCCGAGTTCGAAAACAGCGGCCGAGGCTGGTTTTGGGAAACCAACTCCGAGGGCACGCTTTCCTACGTCTCGCAGCAACTTGCTGACGACTTCCAGTGCGAGCCGCAGGAGCTGCTCGGTCGCCAGTTTCCCGATCTCCTGTCGGTCGATACCAGCCCGGTTGGCGCGATCCGTGAAGAGCGCAAGACGCTAGGCTTCCACCTGTCCGCGCGCTTCCCGTTCGCCGACGTGGTGGTCCGGCCGGCCAGCGACCAGGACGTTCACTGGTCACTCTCGGGCAACCCAGTTTTCGACGAGCGCGGTCGTTTTCTCGGTTTTCGCGGCATCGGCACCGATTTGACCGAACAGCGTCGTTCCGAGCAGGAAATCTCGCGGTTGGCCCGGTTCGATTCGCTTACCGGCCTCCCCAATCGCGCGCTGATGCGTCAGACGCTGGACGAAGCTTTGCGCAATTCCTCTCGCCGCCAGAAGGGCTGCGCTCTCTTCCTGATCGACCTCGACCGCTTCAAAAACGTCAACGACACCCTCGGCCACCCAGTCGGCGATGCCCTATTGCGCCAGGTTGCCGAGCGGCTCAAGCTGGTGATGGGCGATCACGGCCAGGTCGGCCGTCTCGGTGGCGACGAGTTCAAGGCGGTCCTGCCGGGCACGGTCGACATCGGATTTCTCGAGTCTCTCGCCCGGACTCTGATCGAGCAGGTCTCGCGGCCCTATGAGATCGAAGGGCACCGGGTGCAGATCGGCGCTTCGGCCGGGATCGCGATCGGGGATCCAGGCCGGGCCTGCGCAGATAGTCTGATCCGCAACGCCGATCTCGCTCTCTATGCGGCGAAGGCGGCCGGCCGCGGCAAGCATTGTTTCTACGAGCCCGCGATGCACAGCGAGAGCGACTGCCAAGTGCTTGAGAACGACCTTCGTCAGGCCATCGAACGCAACGAGCTCTGGGTCGCGTACCAGCCGATTGTTCGAACCGCCGCTGAGGAAATTTGCGGATTTGAGGCACTCGTTCGTTGGAATCACCCGACGCGCGGCGCGATTTCACCCGACAAATTCATCCCGCTCGCCGAAGAATCGGGCCTGATTCCCAAGATCGGCCAGTGGGTGCTGCAAACCGCGCTCGAAGAAGCGGCGCAATGGCCGGACCAACTGCGGGTCGCGGTCAATCTGTCGCCGATCCAGTTCAACGATCCGGCGACCGTCGACATGATCGCGCAGTTACTGCGCCAGACAGGCGTTCGCTCCGCCCGGCTCGAGCTTGAAATCACCGAAGGCGTCTTCTTGGCGGAAGGTGACAGCACGGACGACATGTTCGCTAAATTGAAGGGCCTCGGTGTCCGCTTAGCGCTGGATGATTTCGGTACCGGCTACAGCTCGCTGGGCTATTTGAAGAAGGCGCCATTCGACAAGATTAAGATCGACCAGAGCTTCGTGCGCGGCGCCGCATCGACCACGAACCGCAACAGCGCCATCATTCGCGCCATCGTCACGCTCGCCGAAACGCTGGGCATGGATACGACCGCTGAGGGTGTCGAAACGCATGACGATCTGCACCTGATCCGCGAGCTGGGCGTGAGCCAGGTTCAAGGCTATATTTTCGGCCGCCCGCTACCTGCCGAGGAGGCGCGCAAGCTTGCCAACGAAGTTACCGTCGAAGCCGACGGCTACCAGTGCATCCGCGAGCCCCGGCAGCGCCTGATGCGACGGGCGATTGCCGAGATCGACGGAGAAGTAACTGAAATTCGCCTGCGCAATATCTCCGCGATGGGCGCACTGGTCGAATGCGCGCATTCGGTTGCGCCCGGCACGTCGATCACCATCGACATTGTCGGCGCCGGACCGGTGCTCGGCTCGGTTTGCTGGGCGCAAGCGGGAAAGTTCGGCATTCAGTTCACGGACCCGTTCGACCTCGCCCGACTGGCCCCGAAAAAGGACCGACGGAACCAGGTCACGATGATGCGGCCTTGGTACATCGACCAAAAGGCTGCCTCCTAGCTCAACCGGAACCAATCGTCCTCGACGCAGGTTGAATTGCAAGCACAGGCACGCCGAGGCCGCCGCTTCCTGCATTCGTCCTGAGGCTAACCCATATGTTCGCAAGTTTCCCCACCAGCCGGATTTTACCTGCTGCAGCGGCGGCCTTCATTTTGGCGGCGCCGTCTGCTGCCCGGCCGCTCGTCCACCCGCTCAAGTTCTTCGAGGGAAAGACCGAGAGCTCCGGCACCGTCAAGATTTTCACCCAAGAGCGGTATCGAACGCGCAGCATCGGACGCGGTCGGATTGACGCTGACGGCAGCCTCAACTTGGTCCAGCAGGTCCACGACGAAGGCAAGCCGCAGCGCGAGCGGCGCTGGCGCATTCGGCAGATTGCGACCGGCCATTTTGCGGGCTCCATGTCGGAAGCGACCGGGCCGGTGGTCATTGACGAAGTCGGCGGCCTTTATCGCTTCCGGTTCAAGATGAAGGGCCATTTGGCGGTCGAACAATGGCTCGCGCCGCTGCCCGGAGGCGCGTCGGCCCGCAACCGCATGACGGTTCGAAAGTTCGGCATGACCGTCGGCACCGGTGATGGGATCGTCCGCAAGTTTTAGATCGGTACGTTCCAGCCGAGCCTTAGAAAGCGTCTGCGGGCAATGCCATTATGCTATCCGCCCCAGCTTCGAGCTTGCGCCGGAGCGATCCCGTTTCCGGCATCACTCGGTCGGCGAAGAACTGAGCGGTCGCCAGCTTGGTTTCGTAGAAAGCGCGATCTGGTGCCCCGGCAGCCAGTGCCGCCGTCGCCGCTCTCGCCATCCGCAGCCACATCAGCCCGACCGCGACGATCCCCATCATCGTCATGTAGGGATAGGCGGCCGCCCCGGCCTGATTGGGATTGGCGGGGCCGTTGTCCATCAACCATTTGGTCGAGGCCTGGAGATCGCCGATCGCCCTCGTGAACTCAGTCAGGAAGGGCTTCAACGCGACGTCCGATGACGCATCCGCGGTTTCTTGAGATAAGACAGCAAACAAGCGCTGAATTGCCCGGCCCCCATCCTTGCCCAGTTTGCGTCCGACAAGGTCGAGCGCCTGCACGCCATTGGTGCCCTCGTAGATTTGGGCAATGCGCGCGTCGCGCACGAACTGCTCGACGCCGTGCTCGCGAATATAGCCATGCCCGCCGAACACCTGCTGCGCCAAGACCGCACTGTCGAAGCCCTTGTCTGTCAGATATCCCTTGATCACCGGGGTAAGCAGCGACACCAAGTCATCGGCTTCCTGCCGCTCATCTTCACTCGAGGCCCGGCGCGAGAGATCGACCTGAAGAGCGCCCCACAACACCAGGGCGCGGGCGCCTTCGAGGAAGGACTTCATCTCCATCAGCATCCGCCGCACGTCAGGATGGACGATGATCGGATCGGCTTTCGCATCGGCATCGCGCTGATCGGCGACCAAAGCCCGGCCCTGACGGCGCTCGCGGGCGTAAGCCAAAGCGTTCTGGTAGGCGACCTCAGCCTGGGCCAGCCCCTGCAGGCCGACCCCGAGGCGCGCGGCATTCATCATGATGAACATTGCCGCCAGGCCCTTTTCCGGCTCGCCGACCAGCCAGCCCTTGGCACCGTCATAATTGAGGACGCAGGTCGGGTTGCCGTGGATGCCCATTTTCTTCTCGATCGCGCCGCAACTCACGGGATTGCGGTCGCCGATCGAACCGTCCTCGCCGACAAGGAATTTGGGCACCACGAACAGCGAGATGCCTTTGACAGTGTCGGGCGCGCCGGCGATCTTCGCCAGCACTAAGTGTATGATGTTCTCGGCGATATCGTGCTCGCCCGATGAGATGAAGATCTTGGTGCCAGTGAGTGAATAGCTGCCGTCAGGATTGGGATTGGCGCGCGTCTTCAGGAGACCGAGGTCTGTGCCGCAATGCGGCTCCGTCAGGTTCATCGTCCCAGTCCATTTGCCGGAAACCATGTTCGGCAAATAGGTCGCCTTCTGCTCATCGGTGCCCTTGATCAGCAAGGAAGCGATGGCCCCGGATGTCAGCCCTTGGAACATCTCGAACGCCTGGTTGGCCGACAGCACATATTCGCTCAGCGCCGTCGACAACACCTGAGGCAGGCCCTGCCCGCCATATTCCTCGGGCGCCGACAACGTTGGCCAGCCGCCTGCACAATATTGGCGATAAGCGTCCTTGAACCCGTCGGGGATGGTCACCGAGCCGTCGTCGTTGCGCTTGCACCCCTGCTCGTCGCCGACCTTGTTGAGCGGTGCCAGCACCTCCGACGCGAACTTGCCCCCCTCATCCAGAATGGCTTCAATCAGGTCCGGAGTCGCGTTGGCGAAACCCTCGAGATTTGAATAATTGCCGACATGCAGCACCTGGTCGAGGATGAAACGGGTTTCGCGCACGGGCGCTGAGTAAAGGGCCATCAGTCATTGCTCCCTGGCTCGGACGGAGTGCCGAGCGTTTTGAGAAAAACCTCGAGTTCGGTGATCGTCGTGTCGATATCATTCTTTTGCTGCTGGAGCGCGTCGATCTTTTGCCGACAGCGCTCGATCGTTACGCGTCGCTGCGTCTGCCGGTGATCGCCAACGTCGTAGAGATCGAGCATTTCGCGAATTTCGTTGAGGCTGAACCCAACTCGCTTGCCGCGCAATATCCAGCTCAGCCGCGCCCGATCCCGGTCCGAATAGTAGCGTGAGGTGCCTCGCCGCACCGGCGCGAGCAAATGCTCGTCCTCATAAAAACGTAAGGCGCGGGCAGTCACGCCGAACGCCTCGCACAGCTCGCCGATGGCGTATTTCGCGGTAGCCGTCTCCATGGCTCGGCTCTGCTTTACGCTTCCGTAAACTTCAAGCGTCAGTGTTCAAACTTCCTTCAGGGAAAAGGCGACAAATGGCGCGGTCACCCCTATATGGGCTATCGGGCTTCAAGCGAGCGAAGGCAGGGCATGCTGACCACCAACCCGTTCGACGACGACAAGCTGCGCGAGGAGTGCGGAATCTTCGGCATCTGGGGTGCCGACCGCGCCGCCAGCTTCGTCGCCCTGGGCCTGCACGCGCTCCAACATCGCGGTCAGGAAGGAGCCGGCATTACTAGCCTCGACGGTGGCCAATTTCATTCTCACCGGGCGATGGGCCACATCGCCGGCAATTTCGATCGCGACGACGTGATGCGCGGCCTGCATGGCCGAACGGCCATCGGCCATGTGCGCTATTCGACGACCGGTGAAACTGCGCTGCGCAACGTCCAACCGCTGTTCGCGGATCTCGCCGAAGGCGGCTTTGCAATCGCTCAAAATGGCAATTTGTCCAACGCCATGAAGCTTCGGCGGACGCTCAACCGCCGCGGTTCGATCTTCCAGTCGACCAGCGACACCGAAGTCATCATCCACCTCGTGGCAACGTCGCACTGCTCCAATAATCTCGACCGCCTGACCGATGCGCTAAAGCAGGTCGAAGGCGCATACTCGCTACTCGTCCTGACTCAGGACGGGCTGATCGCCTGCCGCGATCCACTTGGGATTCGGCCTCTGGTCATGGGCAAGCTCGGCGAGGCAACGATCTTCGCGTCGGAAACCGTCGCGCTGGACGTGATTGGCGCGACCTTCCTGCGCGATGTCGAGCCCGGCGAGCTCGTCCTGGTCAACGGCTCCGGCATCCGTTCCTTCCGGCCGTTCGCCAAGGTCGAGCCGAGGCCCTGCGTCTTCGAGCATGTCTATTTCTCGCGGCCGGACTCGGTCGCCGACGGAAAATCGGTCTATGAAGTCCGCAAGAACATCGGCGCGGAGCTGTCCCGCGAAGCCCCGGTCGAAGCGGATTACGTCGTCCCCGTGCCCGACAGCGGCGTTCCCGCGGCGATCGGCTTCAGCCAGGCGTCGGGCATCCCGTTCGAGCTCGGCATTATCCGCTCGCACTATGTCGGACGGACCTTCATCCAGCCGAGCCAAGAGGTTCGCAACCTCGGCGTTAAATTGAAGCACAATGCCAATTCGGCGCTGGTCGACGGCAAACGGATCGTCCTCATCGACGATTCGATCGTTCGCGGCACGACCAGCGTGAAGATCGTCCAGATGATGCGCGACGCCGGCGCGCGCGAGGTGCATTTGCGGATCGCCTCGCCGCCGACCCGCCACAGCTGTTTCTACGGGGTCGATACGCCCGAGCGCGCCAAGCTGCTCGCCGCTCAGATGAGCGTCGACGCGATGCGCGACTACATCAACGCCGACAGCCTCGCCTTCATATCCATCGAAGGTTTGTACCGGGCCCTCGGCTCGGAACGGAACGACCAGCAACCGCAGCGCTGCGACGCCTGTTTCACCGGCGACTATCCGACCCGCCTGACCGACTTCACGGAAAAGGAAAGCGCCGGCTCCTTGTCCCTGGTCGCCAGCCGCTAACACTTGAGATGATGTCAAACGACAAGTCCCTGGCCGGCAAGCTGGCGCTCGTCACCGGGGCCAGCCGCGGGATTGGCGCCGCGACTGCCGAAGCACTCGCGGCGGCAGGCGCCCATGTGATCCTGGTGGCAAGAACCGCGAGCGCCCTGGAAGCGGTCGATGACCGCATCCATGAAGCCGGCGGCAGCGCGACGATCGCTCCGCTCGACCTCACCGACAACGATTCGATTGCCAAATTGGCGGTCGCGGCGGCCGAACGCTGGGAAGCGCTCGACATCGTCATCCTCAACGCGGCGATGCTCGGCTCGCTAACGCCCGTCGAGCACATCGACCCCAAGGAATACGCCCGGATCCTCGGCCTCAACCTCATTGCCAATCAATCGGTGATCGCCGCCTTCGACCCCTTGCTAAAAAAGTCCACGCGGGCGGACGTTGTCGCACTGACCTCTTCGGTCGGAAGCGAGCCGCGCGCCTTCTGGGGCGCTTATGGATCGTCCAAAGCCGCGCTGGAATCGCTGCTCGGTGCCTATGCCGACGAGACCCAGCACAGCGGCCGCGTCCGCGTGCACATTGTCGACCCTGGCGCCACCCGCACCCGGATGCGCCAACTGGCTTTCCCGGGTGAAGAACCAGAAAGCGTCAAACCGCCGGAAGCCGTCGCCGCGGCGATCGTCGAACGCCTGCTCGCCGACGCGCCGACTAGCGAAAAGCTGCGGGTCGAGGCCTAGCCTAACGAAAAGCGCGTCAGCCGCTGTGCCGGGTCGGCTCCGTCGAGACGCAGCGTCACCTGTGCCCCGATCACCAGTCTACGGTCCGGCACCCGCGTGATGACCGCCGGATCGCAGACCTGAATACGCGCGCCGCGCTGGTCGATATCCGTAACCGTTCCGGCAAATGTCTCGCCGACCCGGCCCGCCAGCACCACCGATTCGGCCAGCTCGAGGACCGCGCTGTTGACCTGCGCGGCCTTCGCATCAGCACGGTTCATCACCTCGGGAAGGCGCTCGAACGCTTGGGTCTCGACATCCGGAACCAGACGCCCGTTGGCTACCGCCAAAGCCGCGTGCGTAACGTACCGGTCGGCGAGCCGCCGAAGCGGGGCTGTCGCATGGACATAGGTGGCGCGCATCGCCGCGTGCCAGGGCCGCTCGCCGGCATCGAACGGCGCGTAGCTGGCATGGGCGCCGGCCCGGC
>JBDSBX010000179.1:0-3109 GCA_039921365.1 Sphingomicrobium sp.
GGGTCTTGTGGACGTGCAGCTGCTCGGGAACCCAGGTCAGCACTTGGCCGAGAGTCTTGAACTCGTCGTCACTGATCGCCGTCGGTATGTTGCGGCGGCCGAGCACCGGCTCGTCGGGCCGGCCAAGTCCCGCCCAGCGGCCTCCGAACCAGTCGGCCTTGTTCGGCGCGTACGAAATGGCGGACTGAAATTCCTCCTCGAAGTGCGCGACATGGTCCGCGGTCGCGCGCTCGATCCACGCCCGGTCGATCTCGCCCTCCTCGATCAGCCGGCTCCCGTAAATCTCGCTGATCGGCGCGTGCGTCTTGATCGCCGCGTACATCAACGGCTGGGTGAAGCTGGGCTCGTCGCCCTCGTTGTGGCCGAAACGCCGATAGCACCACATGTCGATGACGATGTCGCGGTTGAAGGCCTGCCGGAACTCGATTGCCAGCTTGCAGCAGAAAGTGACCGCCTCGGGGTCGTCGCCGTTAACGTGGAGGATCGGCGCCTGGATGCCCTTGGCCACGTCCGACGGATAGGGCGACGAGCGCGCGAATTGCGGGCTGGTGGTGAAGCCGACCTGGTTGTTGATGATGAAATGGATGGTGCCCCCGGTCGCATAGCCGGGCAGGCCGGAAAAGCTCAGGCACTCCCAGACCACGCCTTGAGCGGCAAACGCGGCGTCGCCATGCAGCAGGATGGGCAAAACGGAGTCGCCCTCGGGGTCGCCTTTCAGGGTCTGCACGGCGCGCACCTTGCCGAGCACGACCGGATCGACCGCCTCGAGGTGCGACGGATTGGGCAGCAGCGACAGATGCACCTTGATGCCGTCGAACTCGCGGTCCGACGACGTGCCGAGGTGATATTTGACGTCGCCCGAGCCGCCGACGTCGGCCGGGTTGGTCGCTCCTCCGGCGAATTCGTGGAAGATGGCGCGGATCGGTTTGCCCATGACGTTGGCGAGGATGTTGAGGCGGCCGCGATGGGCCATGCCGACGGCGATCTCGGTGACGCCAAGCTGGCCGCCATATTTGATGACCGCTTCGAGCGCCGGCACCGCCGACTCGCCGCCGTCGAGCCCAAAGCGCTTGGTCCCGACATACTTTTTGGCGAGGAACTTCTCCCACTGCTCGGCCTGGATGACCTTGGTGAGGATCGATTGCTTGCCTTCGGACGTGAACTGGATCGCGGCTTCCTTGCCTTCGATCCGCTCCTGAATAAAGCGCCGCTCTTCGAGGTCGTTGATGTGCATGTACTCGAAGCCGACATGACCGCAGTACGTCTCCTGAAGAACCGCGACGATCTCGCGGACCGTGGCTTGTTCGAAGCCTAACACGCCGCAGATGTGGATCGGCCGGTCGAGGTCGGCGTCCGAGAAACCATGATAGGCCGGCGTCAGGTCGGCCGGCAGCTCGGGATGGGCAAGGCCGAGCGGATCGAGGTTCGCCGCCAGATGACCGCGGACGCGATAGGTGCGGATCAGCATCATCGCGCGGATCGAATCGTCGGCGGCGCGGCGGACCGCTTCAGGCTCAGCGCCCGCCGCTTCGGCCCGGGCCGCGGACGCCGCCGCGACCTGCTCGATCACGGCCTCGGTTGGATCGAGCCCAAGGTTGAGCTCGTCGAGCTCGGCCAGCGGCCAATTCGCCCGCGCCCAGCTCGGCCCGGCATCTTTCTCGGTACTGAGTACGTCCATGGTCGGAGCACTAACTCTTCAAAAGCTCATTGAGCGTCCTGCCCAGCTCAGATGGGCTTGGGCTGACCGTAATTCCAGCCGCCTTCATCGCCGCGATCTTGTCTTGGGCGCCGCCCTTGCCGCCGGCGACGATCGCTCCGGCATGGCCCATCCGCCGTCCGGGCGGTGCGGTCAGGCCGGCGATGAAGCCGACCATCGGCTTGGCGCGTCCGCGCTTGGCCTCGTCGGCGATGAACTGCGCCGCGTCTTCCTCCGCCGCCCCGCCAATCTCGCCGATCATGATCATCGCCAGGGTTGCATCGTCGGCGAGGAACAGTTCGAGCACGTCGATGAAATCGGTGCCGTTGACCGGGTCGCCGCCGATCCCGACCGCGGTCGATTGGCCGAGCCCCTCGTTGGTCGTCTGGAACACCGCCTCATAGGTCAGCGTGCCCGAGCGGCTGACGACGCCGACGCTGCCCTTCTTGAAGATATTGCCCGGCATGATGCCGATCTTGCACTCGTCGGGAGTCAGCACGCCTGGGCAATTGGGTCCGATCAGCCGCGACTTGGAGCCCGACAGCGCGCGCTTGACCTTGACCATGTCGAGCACCGGAATGCCCTCGGTAATGGTAACGATCAGCGGCACCTCTGCGTCGATCGCCTCGAGGATCGAGTCGGCGGCGAACGGCGGCGGGACATAGACCACGGAGGCGGTCGCGCCGGTCTTTTCGACGGCCTCTTGCACAGTGTCGAATACTGGCAGCCCGAGATGCGTCGTGCCGCCCTTCCCCGGCGTTACCCCACCAACCATCTGCGTACCGTAGGCAAGCGCCTGCTCGGTATGGAATGTCCCGGTCTCGCCGGTCATCCCCTGCGTGATAACGCGGGTATCGCGGTCGACCAGGATGCTCATTTGAGACTGCCGTCGATTGCCTTGCACGCTGCGAGCAGCTCTTTGACCGCATCGACACTGACCTCGAAATTTTTCCGCGCGCTGTCGTTGAGCTCAATCTCGACGATGCGCTCGACGCCGGCGGCGCCGATCACTACCGGCACACCGACATAGAGGTCGTCGACGCCATACTGGCCGGTGAGGTGCGCGGCGGCGGGGAGCACGCGTTTCTTGTCCTTTAAAAAGCTCTCGGCCATCGCGATTGCGGCGGTTGCCGGAGCGTAATAAGCGCTGCCGGTCTTCAACAGCGCGACGATTTCGCCGCCGCCGGCGCGGGTGCGGGAGACGATGGCGTCGATCCGCTCCTGGGTCGACCAGCCCATCTTGATCAAATCGGGGATCGGCACCCCGGCGACGGTCGAATATTCCACAATGGGTACCATCGTGTCGCCGTGGCCGCCAAGCACGAACGCGGTAACGTCCTCGACGCTAACCTTGAACTCGTCGGCGAGGAAGTGGCGGAAGCGTGCGCTGTCGAGCACGCCCGCCATTCCGAC
>JBDSBX010000180.1:0-3760 GCA_039921365.1 Sphingomicrobium sp.
TTATCGTGGTGGCGGTGGCGGCGGCTTCGGCGGCGGCAATGCCGGCGGCGGCGGTGGTTATCGCGGCGGCGGCGGTGGCGGCGGCGGCGCTGGCGGCGGCGGCGGTGGTGGTTTCCGCGGCGGCCCCGGTGGCGGCGGCGGTGGCGGAATGCCCCCCCAGGTCGTTGGCGAAGGCAAAGGCGTCGTCAAATTCTTCAACCCGCAAAAGGGCGTCGGCTTCGTCGTGCGCGATGACGGCGGCGAAGATGTGTTCGTTCACATCTCCGCGGTTGAGCAGGCCGGCCTGACCGACCTGGCCGATGGCCAGCCGCTCGAGTTCACGCTCGTCGATCGTGGCGGCCGCGTTTCCGCGACCAACCTGCGGATCGACGGTGACCCGATGGAGGTCGTGCGCGGCGGCGGCGGTGGCGCCGGTGCAGCCGGCGGCGGTTATGGCGATCGTGGCGGCGCTGCCGGCGGCGATCGCGGCGGCCCGCAACGCCAGTTGACTGGCGAAAAGGCCAGCGGCACGGTCAAGTTCTTCAACGCGATGAAAGGCTTCGGCTTCATCTCGCGCGATGACGGACAGCCCGACGCGTTCGTGCATATCTCGGCGGTCGAACGGGCCGGCATGCCGACGCTCAACGAAGGCGACCGGCTTGAGTTCGAGATCGAAGTTGACCGTCGCGGCAAATATGCTGCGGTGAACCTGGCTCCGGCTCAGTAAACTCGCGAATCAGCGAACGAAAGCGCCCGTCCAGCTGCGGCTGGGCGGGCGATTTACTTGTCAGCGAGGAGCTGGAGCACCGTCAGGTGACCATGACCATCAGCGTCGCGATGCGGTCGGCTTCGTTGGCCGGCTTGTCGGTGCGGATACGGTGGATGCGCGGAAATCGCATCGCCAGTCCCGACTTGTGGCGCTTGCTCAAATGGATCGAATCGAACGCAACTTCAAGGACCAGACTCTTGTCGACCTCGCGCACCGGCCCGAAGCGCTCGGTGGTGTTTTTGCGCACAAAATTATCGAGCCACTTCAGCTCCTCGTCGGTGAAGCCAAAATAGGCCTTGCCGACTGGCAGCAGCGTGTCCTCGGCACTCCAGCAGCCGAACGTAAAATCGGAATAGAAGCTTGATCGTTTGCCCGAGCCGCGCTGCGCATACATCAGCACGCAGTCGGCGATCAGCGGGTCGCGCTTCCACTTGTACCACAGTCCGGTGCGGCGGCCGGCGACATAGGGACTGTCGCGGCGCTTGAGCATCATCCCCTCGATGGCCGCATCGCGGGCGCCGGCGCGCAATCCCTCAAGCTCGTCGAATGAGTTTGCGTCGATCAGCTGCGACAGGTCGAACCGGCCAGGATCGAGCTGCCGGACGAACGTCTCGAGCCGGGCTCGCCGCCCGCTCCACGGCAGCTCGCGTAAATCCTCGTCGCCGTCGAACAATATGTCGTAGAGCCGAACGAACGCCGGATATTCGCTTTGGATGCGGGCGCCGACATTTTTGCGCCCGAGCCTTTGCTGAAGCGCGTTGAAACTCGCAGCTCCGCCGCCATGCTGGTCGGCGCCTTGGGCCGAGCCGCGCACCAACAGTTCGCCGTCGAGCACGGCCCGCGAAGCAAAGGCCGCGGCGACATCCGGGAAGCTGCCCGAAATGTCGTCGCCGGTCCGACTGTAGAGACGGGTCTCGCCGCCAGCGTGGACCAGCTGGATCCGAATGCCATCCCATTTCCACTCGGCGGCATAATCGTCCAGCGACAGCTTACTATTCTCGAGCGGGTGGGCGAGCATGAACGGGCGGAACACCGGCACGTCGCGCACGGTCGGCTGCGCGCTGCGGCCCTCGGCCCAGTCGAACAGTTCAACATAAGGCGGCTTGAGACCGTGCCACACCTCCTCGACCGCATCGACGTCGAGCGCGAACGCATCGGCCAGCGCCTGCTTGGCAAGCCGGGCACTGATCCCAACTCGAAGCGATCCGGTGGCCAGCTTGAGCAAGGCAAAGCGCCCCGACGCGTCGAGGTGGTCGAGCATCCCGGCAAGCGTCCTTGGCGCCTCGAGCCGGCTGGCGCTCCGCAGCCGCTCGACCGCTTGCGCAATGCCGAGCGTCGCGTCGTCGATTTCCGGTTCGCCCTCGGGAGCCGGCCACAGCAGCGCCACCGTCTCGGCCAAGTCGCCGACATAGTCGCGGCTCATGTGGAGCAGCACCGGATCGACCCGCTCCTCGGCGATCGCGCGTACGGCGGCGCCCTTGACCGCCGGGATGTCGAGCCCGCCGGTCAGCGCAGCGAGCGCCACGCCGCGGTCGGGGTCTGGCGTCTCCCTGAGATAATCGCCGATCAGTTTGAGCTTGGTGTTGCGCGAGCGCGTGTAGACGAGGTCGTCGAGAAGCTGGGAGAATGCGCGCATCGCGCTTCACAATGCACGAAGGGCACCCGCGGTGCCCAGCAACTAACGCAGCCGCATCGCCAGCGCAGCAAGGATAGTCGTGCAGTCGCCGTTCGAGCGGCTGTCGAGGGCTTCGTCGATATGCTCTAGGCACGATCGCATCGCCACCCGGTGGCCGGGCAGCAAGGCGAGCTGGGTGGTGTAGCGGGCGAGGCCCTCGAGCGCGACCATGCCGTGGTCGGCAGCAAGCTGGCGGATCGAGTCCATCCGCGAATGCAGGTCAAGCGTAGACAGACGCTGCCCGAGCTCGTGGATCTCGGCGACGCGGGCGCCGATCTGGCTGCGGACGAACGCGAGCGGATCACTGGCCATGGTCTTGCCTCCCTGCTCCGCAGGAAGTGACAGGTTCAAGTTAAGGTCGCGTTACAACCATGGGTAGTGTCTCAGTTTGAATTAGAGCGGTAGGCGTTCAGTGCCGCAGTGATCGCGACGAAAAGCAGCGCTCCACCAATCGCAATGCCGATCCAACGTGCAAAATTGTCTGGTGCCGGAGGATTGCGGAAGCCCACAATAACGAGAGCTATTGCCGCGCCAGCGATTGCGGCGCGAGCGAGGCTGAACTTACTCGGCACGTTTTTTGTAGGGTCCGCGAGGGGCTGGCGTCATGGCGTCAATCTTAGCGACAATATCTTCCAGCGACCACAGCCGATCGGTGATGCCAGCGGCCATTGCGGGCGACATGCGAAGCGTTTTGTGGATGCGACAGAAATTGTAGAACGCGAAGTAGAGCGCCAGCGCGTGAATGTGATTGTCGAGTTTCTTTGAGAACGCGTTGGTCAGGCGAGTGAATCGCCGCATCGACATGCGCATGGTGAGGTTCTGGCGCTCAACGTAGCTGGTCGAGACGTAATCGGGGTCCGGGTTGCCCTCAACGCGGCGCTTTTTAATGCCAATGCACTCGCCGGAATTTGGGCGGCCCTTGGGTCCAACCGGATTGCTGTAAACTTTGACGAGCTGCGCATAGTCAACGTCACCGCCGAACGCGCCCTCGACCGCATCGGGATAGACCTTCCACTGGTCGGTAGTGAGCTGCGGGCGGCCAACAACCCGCGCCCGCACATCATCCATGATCGCAATGGCAGATTGAGCCGAACGATTACCGACAAAGTAGGAGAAGATTAGCTTGGTGTCGGCATCAAGGGCGGTCCACGTCCACACGTCGCCAGCGCCTTCCGGTGCGCCTTTGGCAAACGGAGCTTTCTTTGCCTTGGCGTAGCAAAACGACCAAATCTCGTCGGCCTGGATGCGTTGCGAATGGACGTTGCGCACGGTCTCGTCGTGAATGGCTAGGCAAGCCTCACCGGCCTCGACCAGCAGCTTTGAGACGGTGTTGATCG
>JBDSBX010000181.1:0-3392 GCA_039921365.1 Sphingomicrobium sp.
CGCATTCATTGGCTTGGCGCCAGCGCCTTCGCGCTGGCCGCCGCCCCGCTCGCAGCCCAGTCGACCGCCACGTTCAGCCCGCAGCGCCTGTCGAAGCACGTGCAGATCCTCGGCTCAGATGCGTTCGAGGGCCGCGCCCCGGCCACCCCAGGCGAGACCAGGACCGTCAAATACATCACCGACCAGCTGCGCGCCGCCGGCGTCCGGCCGGGCGGAGACCTCATCAACGGCAAGCGCGTATGGACCCAGGCGGTGCCGCTGCTGCGCTCCGAATTCGTCGCCAACCCGCAGGTGAGCATGAATATCGCTGGGCGGCCGACGCCGCTCAGCCAGGGCGAGCAGATCGCCGTGCGCGCCCCGACCAATGGCGAAAAGGGCATGGCCATCGCCGGCGCGCCGCTGGTGTTCGTCGGCTACGGCGTCAAAGCGGCGGAGCGCAACTGGGACGATTTCAAGGGCCTCGACCTCAAGGACAAGATCCTCGTCATGCTCGTCAACGACCCGGACTTCGAGGGGGGCGAGGGAGACTTCGGCGGCAAGGCGATGACCTATTACGGCCGCTGGACGTACAAATATGAGGAAGGTGCGCGCCAGGGGGCGAAGGGCGTGCTGGTCATCCATGAAACCGATCCCGCCAGCTACGGCTGGGCGACGGTCAAGAATTCGAACACCAATGCGATGTTCGACATCGTCCGCCAGAACCCGGCGTCCGAGCATCCCCTGCTCGAAGGCTGGATCCAGCGCGATCTCGCCGCGCAGTTGTTCGCCGCGTCGGGCACCAGCTTCGAAGCGATGAAGACGGCGGCCAGGCGACGCGATTTCCGGCCGGTCCCGCTCAAGGCGAGCATCGCCGTGCGCGGCGACGCCCAGACCGAGGTCATTACCTCGCGCAACGTCGTCGGCATCGTTCGCGGCAAGACGCGCCCCGACGAAACAATCATCTACACCGCGCACTGGGACCATCTCGGCATCGGCCTGCCCGACGCCAACGGCGACCGCATCTACAATGGCGCGATCGACAACGGCACCGGCATTGCCCAGCTGATCGAGCAGGCGCGGTCGTTCGCCGCCGGGCGACGGCCGCAACGATCGGTCGTCTTCATGGCCGTCACCGCCGAGGAAAAGGGCCTGCTCGGCAGCGAATACTACGCCGCCAACCCGCTCTACCCGATCGGCAAGACGGCGGGCGTCATCAACACTGACGTGATGGGCGTGCTCGGCCCGGCGCGCAATTTCTCGGTGCGCGGCAATCAGAAGTTCGGCCTGCTCGACATGCTCATCGAGGAAGGCGCCAAGCGTGGGCGAAGCTTCGTGCCCGACCCCCGCGCGGCCGCCGGCAGCTTCTACCGTTCCGACCATTTCACAATGGCCAAGGCGGGCGTTCCGGCGCTGACCTTTACCCCCGGCGAAGACCTGCTCACCGGCGGCAACCCGCGGGCGAGGGCGTTCAACGAGAATTACACCGCCAAGCTCTACCACCAGCCCGACGACGAATTTTCACCCGATTGGGATTTCACCGGCATGGCGCAGGACGGCGAGCTGCTCCACGCGCTCGGATTGCGGCTGGCGAACAGCAGCGAGTGGCCCAATTGGAGCGACGACAGCGAATTCCGCGGCGTCCGCGACAGGACGCAGGATCAACGCAGCGTGACGCCGGTGCAGCCCCCGGTAAAGCGCGGCGAACGCGGTTGAACCCTCGCTCCGTATGCATTAGTTCCTGCTTTGTTCTCGAACAGAGGAGAGTAACCGATGGCTGATCTCACATTCTACACGCACCCGATGTCGCGCGGACAGACCGTCCGCTGGATGCTCGAGGAGGTCGGCGAGCCCTACGAGACCGAAATCCTCGATTACGGTTCGACGATGAAGGCCGAACCCTATTTGTCGGTCAATCCGATGGGCAAGGTCCCGGCGATCAGGCACAATGGCCGCGTCGTCACCGAAGTCGCGGCAATCTGCTGCTACCTCGTCGACGCCTTTCCGCAGGCCAATCTTGCCCCACCGCCGGCCGACCGCGCCGATTACTATCGCTGGATTTTCTTCACCTCAGGCCCGATCGAAGCCGCGTTCAGCAACAAGGCCGTTGGCTGGGAGCCCGACGCCGACAAGCAGCGCATGTTCGGCTACGGCAATTACGAAACCGCGATCCGCAATCTCGAACGCTACCTCGCGTCCAAGCCCTTCATCACCTGCGAACGCTTCACCGCGGCCGACCTGTTCGTCGCCGCCAACGTCAATTTCATGCTCCAGTTCAAGCTGCTCGAGCCGACACCGGTGTTCACCGATTATGCCGCCCGCATGACCGACCGCGACGCCTATCGACGCGCAAAAGACATCGACGGCGCACTGATCGCCGAAATCCAGGCCAAGCAGGAGACTGCCAATGCCGAGTGAGCGCCTTCGCACCGAAGCGATCGCCCTCTACGACCGCTTCACTCACGACGGCATGGACCGCCGCCTGTTCATGCGCCGGATGGTCGCGCTCGCTGGCAGCGTCGCCGCCGCCGAGGCTTTGATCGGCGCGATCTCGGCCAGCGCGGGCGCCGCCGCCATCGTCCCGGCCGACGAGAAGCGGCTGACGACCCGGACGCAGGCGCTGGCCGGCGGTTACCAAGCTTATGTCGCCGAGCCTCGCACCCGCTCGCTCAAAGCGACGGTAGTCGTGATCCACGAGAACCGCGGCCTCAATGAGCATATCCGCGACGTCGCGCGGCGTTTGGCGGTGGCGGGCCTCCGGGCGGTTGCGCCCGACATGCTTTCGCCGGCCGGCGGCACTCCCGCCAACGAGGGCGCTGCCCGCGACGCCATCGGCAAGCTCGACCTGGGCCAGTCGGTCGCCGCGGGGGTCGCGATGCTCGCCGAACTGTCGCAGTCCAGCCGCGGCGGAAAAGTCGGCGCAATCGGCTTCTGCTGGGGCGGCGGCTTCGTCAACCGGCTCGCGGTCGCGGCCGGCGACAAGCTCGATGCCGGCGTTGTTTATTACGGACCCGGGCCCGATCCAACCGAGGCACCCAAGGTCCAGTCGCCGCTTATAATCCACCTAGCGGGCCTCGACACCCGTGTCGCCGCGACCGCCTGGCCGTGGATCACCGCGCTCCGCGCCGTCGGCAAGCCGGTCACCTATTTCAATTATGAAGGCGTCAATCACGCGTTCAACAACGACACCTCGGCCGAACGCTTCAACAAGCCCGCCGCCGACCTCGCCTGGAAGCGGACGCTGCGCTTCTTTCAAATACATTTGAAGTGAGGCGCCGATTGGCTGGCTAATGCGTTTGCTTGGAACAGGAGTGAGTTCGATGGACACCAATGACATGCTGAACCAGACCGACGCGATCAACTCGATCTCGCGTGAGCTCGGGATCGATCCGGCGACTGCACAGGCGGGCGCGGCG
>JBDSBX010000182.1:0-5996 GCA_039921365.1 Sphingomicrobium sp.
TAACCGGCCCCTTCCAGCGTCGACCGGAGCTGGCGCCCAAGATTCGGTTCGTCCTCGACGATCAAAACACGCATGTTTATTGACGCTCCTTGGCCCTTGCCTGCTGACAACCCGTGTGTAGCGGATCGGTTGCGGCGGGGAAACGAACTGGGGAAGCGCGCCCAAATGTCAACTCGCGCCTTGGATCGGCTCGCTAGGGCCTCGAGCGGCGGAGGATGCGGCCGGTGGCGGCATCGACATCGACCCAGATCACCCGGCCGTCGCGCATGAACTTCAGCCGGTAGGTGTCGCCGTTCAATTCAGGTCCGAGATAGTCGGCACCGCCCCTGAACGGCATTACCCGCCGCTCGATGTTGGGCAGCGGCATCGAGCGCCCCTGCTTGGTCGCTTCGAACGCCCGGTCCTGGTCGCGCGACTGAAGACGCGCCTGGGCCTGCCGCTCGTCGCGCGGCCGCTCGGCCAGCGCGGGGGTGGCAATCAGGCCAATGCCAAGGGCAGCGGCAACAAGGGTTCGGTACAGGCTCACAGCGATTCTCTTGTCCCAGCTTCTAACACAAGGCATTGAATGCGCTATGAATGGTTGGGAACGGTGATGTTCAGGCTTGGCTCGCCGGCTGAGGTGACCTGGGCGCCGTGTTTGATTAGTGGGGGCGTCCGATGGCCGCGCCAATTCTCTCATTCGAAGGCCTTGGGCTTCACCAGGGCGAAGGCTGGCTGTTCCGCGAGCTCGACGTCCACATCGGCGGCCGCGACCGGCTGGCGCTGATCGGCCGCAACGGCGCGGGCAAGACGACTCTGTTAAAGTGCATCGCCGGGATGATCGAAACCGATCGAGGGCGGCGGACGATCGTCCCTGGAACGCGGGTCGTGCTGCTCGAGCAGGATCCTGAGATTGGCGGCTTTGAGATCCTGTCGGACTGGGTGCTGCACGGACCGGACGCACCACCGATGCACGACGCGATGGCGATCGCCGACCAGCTTGGGGGCGATCTGTCGCGCCGTGTCGCGACCGCCAGCGGCGGTGAGCGTCGCCGCGCGGCGATTGCGCGGGCGCTGGGGCAGAAGCCTGACCTCCTTCTGCTCGACGAGCCGACCAATCACCTCGATCTCGCCGGCATCGAGTGGCTTGAAAGCTGGCTCTCCCGCTTCACCGGCGCGTTGATCGTCATCAGCCACGACCGCACTTTCCTCGCCCGCCTGACCAAGAGCTGCCTTTGGTTGGATCGCGGCCAACTGCGGCGTGCCGAGATCGGTTTTGGCGGCTTCGAGGCGTGGACCGAGGCAGTTTACGCCGAGGAAGCGCGTTCTGCCGAGAAGCTCGACGCCAAGCTGAAGCTTGAGCTTCACTGGCTGCACCGCGGCGTCACCGCGCGCCGCCGGCGCAACCAGGGGCGCCTGGCCAAGCTCGACGAGATGCGGGCGCAGCGCGCGGCGATGCTGGGGACGGCCGGCACCGCCAAGCTGGCGATCGGCCAGGACGACGTGCGGTCGAAGATCGTGATTGACGCCGATCATGTCTCGAAGGCCTTCGCGGGACGTCCGATCATTTCCGATCTGACGCTTCGGGTGCAGCGCGGCGATCGGATCGGCATCGTCGGTGCGAACGGGGCCGGCAAGACTACCCTGCTCAAGCTGCTGACGGGCGAGTTGGCGCCCGACAGCGGCCAGGTGACCCAGGCCAAAACGCTGTCGGGTATCGTCATCGACCAGCAGCGCAAGCTGATGGAGCCCGGCAAGACGGTGCGCGAAGTGCTCGCGCATGGCGGCGACTGGGTCGAAGTCCGCGGCCACAAGAAGCACATCAAGGGATATTTGAAGGACTTCCTGTTCGATCCATCGCTGACCGAGGCGCTGGTCGGGTCGCTATCCGGCGGGGAGCGCTCGCGGCTGCTGCTCGCCCGCGAATTCGCCCGCGAAGCTAATCTGCTCGTTCTCGACGAGCCCACCAACGACCTTGATCTGGAGACTCTCGACCTCTTGCAGGAAGTCATCGCCGATTATCAAGGGACGGTGCTGATCGTCAGTCACGATCGCGACTTTCTCGACCGGACGGTGACGTTGACGCTGGGCCTCGACGGATCGGGGCGCGTCGACATTGTCGCCGGCGGCTACGAAGATTGGGTGAAACGGCGGACTCCCCTCCCGCAAGCGGGAGGGGCAGGGGGAGGGCCTGCCCGGTCGACAGCGAAGAATGACCGCCCTACGCCTCGATCCCCTGCCGCAAGCGGGAGGGGAGGAAAGCTGACCTACAAGGATCAGCGCGACCTCGATCGTCTGCCAAAGGAGATCGAGCGGCTCGAAGCGGCGATCGCCGCCGATGAGGAGGCGCTCCACGACCCCGACCTCTACGCCCGCGACCCAGACCGGTTCGCACAATTGACCGTGGTGATCGAACTCCACCGCGCCGAGAAAGACGCCGCGGAGCACCGCTGGCTGGAAGTTGCCGAGCTGGCCGAGAGCCTGGCCGGCTAACCAGCCTAATTCGCTTGCAGACGATATTGCTTCAGAAGGTCGTAGAGTGTCGGTCGGCTGATCCCGAGCAATTTCGCCGCGCCGGAAATATTATTTTCGGTGCGGCTCAGCGCTTGCCGGATTGCGCGGCGGTCGGCAACTTCGCGGGCAGCACGCAGGTTGATCGTTGGCGGCGCCTCATCGGTGCCGCACGGCAGGTCGAGATCGCCGGCTCCGATCATCTTGCCATCGGTCATGATCACCGCGCGTTTGACGCGATTCTCCAGTTCACGGACATTGCCGGGCCAGGCATAGGCATCGATTGCCGCAATGGCGTCGGGAGCCAGGCCCTGAACCTTGGGGTTCATCTCGCGAGCGAACACATTGACGAAGTGGCGCGCGAGCAGAACCGAGTCACCCGCGCGCTCGGCCAGCGAGGGGATTTTCACCACCACCTCGGCCAGCCGGTAATAGAGATCTTCGCGGAAGCCGCCGGTGGCAATCATCACCTCGAGATTCTGATGAGTCGCGCAGACGATCCGAGTGTCGACCGGAATCGGCTGGCGACCGCCGATGCGCTCGATCACGCGTTCCTGCAGGAAGCGGAGCAATTTGACCTGAAGGGCCAGCGGGATGTCGCCGACTTCGTCGAGAAACAGTGTCCCGCCCTCGGCCAGTTCGATCTTGCCGACGTTGGTTTTGACCGCGCCAGTGAATGCACCGCGCTCATAACCGAACAGTTCGGACTCCAGCAGATTCTCGGGGATCGCCGCGCAATTGATCGCGACGAACGCACCGCCGCTTCGGCTGCTCTGCTCATGGACGGCGCGGGCCAGCAATTCCTTGCCGGTGCCGCTGGCGCCCAGCAGCATGACCGAAACGCCGGCGGTGGCGACGCGCTCGATGGTCTTGGCAACCTTGAGCATTTCTGGCGCGGCGCTGATCATCGATCCCAGCACCGTCGTATCGCTATTCGCGTCGAAACGACGGTTCTCGGTTTCGATCTCGTGGAGGTGAAAGGCGCGAGCGACGATCAGTCCCAATTCGTCGATGTCGACCGGCTTGCGGTAGAAATCATACGCCCCACAAGCGATCGCCTTCAGTGCGCTTTCGCGCGCCCCATGCCCCGAGGCGACGATTACCTTGGTGTCCGGCTTCAAGCGAACCATCTCGGTCAGCGTCGCGAAGCCCTCCTCGGTACCGTCCGGGTCCGGTGGCAGCCCGAGGTCGAG
Organism: Sphingomicrobium sp.; assembly: GCA_039921365.1. Lineage (GTDB taxonomy): Bacteria > Pseudomonadota > Alphaproteobacteria > Sphingomonadales > Sphingomonadaceae > Sphingomicrobium. The sequence continues at coordinate 3,684 of JBDSBX010000182.1, forward strand.
AGTGACCACCGCTGGTTCGTGCACGCGCAACGCCTCGATCGCCGAAGAGCGGTCGCCAGCGACGACCACGCGATAGCCGTCATAGGCCCATTTCAGCTGGCGCTGCAGGCCTTCGTCGTCTTCGACGATCAGCAGCACGGGAAGGTCGTTGGGGTCGCTCATGCGCTTTTCCGTCGAATGTTGCTGGCGGCGGCGGCGGCGAGCATGATGGTGAAGGTGGTGCCGTGGCCGGGTCGGCTATCGACGCTGAGGCGGCCGCCCATCGCCGCGATCAACGATCGGGCCTCGAACGAGCCAATGCCGAAGCCGTCGGCCTTGGTCGATGCGAACGGCTGGAACAGCCGGTTGCGAATGAAGTCGCCATCCATGCCGCAGCCGTGATCGGCGATGGTGACGATCACCGAGCTGCCGCGTTCGGCGACACGGACCGTCACCGGCTTGCCGGTCGGGCTCGCTTCGACGGCGTTCTGGACCAGATGGCCGACCGCTTGCTCTAGACCGGTGGCGTCGACCACCGCGCTCAACGAAGCGTCGCCGAGCAGCCGGACCTCGTGATTGCGGCGATTGGCGGCGATCGCCGACGACAGGATCTCGCGCAAGGGACAGGGTCCGCTGCGCTGGGCACGCTGGGTTGCTTGCGGCGACAAGCGGGCCAACAGCTCGTTCATCTTGCCGACCGAGCTTTTCAGCGTGGCGATCATATCTGTCCGGAAGTCCTGGTTGTCCGCATGCCGCTCCGCGTTCCGCGACAGCAGGGACAATTGACTGACGAGATTCTTGATGTCGTGGAGGATAAAGGCGAAGCGGCGGTTGAAGTCCTCGAACCGCTGGGCATTCGACAATGCTTCCTGGCCATGGGCTTCGGCCAGCGAGCTCGCCGCTTGCCGGCCGGCCGTTCGGAGGAGGTCGAAGTCTTCCCAGTCGAGGGCGCGGCGATTATCGGGCGCCGCCAGCAGCACGAGCCCGAACAGCCGATCGTTGTGGATGAGTGGCACACCCGCCCACGCCTCGTCGTCATCGGCAATCCACGACGGCACTCCGATCTCGAGATCCTTGGGGTGGCCCCAGCGGCCGCGGTAGGCGTCGAGCTCGAGGATGCGGCCCGAGGTTTCGACCTCGCGCCAGAAGTCGCGCGCGCTTTCCAGCTCGCCGGCGGGCGGGTTGCGGCCGGGCCAATTCCATGACGCCGACGTCGAGAGTGCACCGGCGGCGTCGGTCACCAGCAACAGTCCACCGGGGGCGTCGGCGATGTCGGCGAAAGCCTTGGTCACCCGTTCGCCGAGCGGCGGCGCATCGGTTCCCGCGCGGCCGAGCGTGTCAGTGAAACGCAGCCACTCGGTCCGATAGTCGTAGCGGTGCTCGAACAGGTGCTTGGCGAGCTTGACCTTGGCCCAGCTGCGCGCGCTGGGACTCGGCAGCAACACCATGGCGGCAACGGTCAGGAACGCCAGCATGGCCACCAGCAGGCTCCCGGACCAGTCCCAACCGGTCCCGCGAAGCGCGGTCGCGAGCACCGTCATGACGGCGAAATAGGCGCAGATGGCGAGCAGCGAGAGGGACTGGAAAGTCGCCGCTCGCGACAGGCGGATGCGCCAGCCATCTTCCTGCTTGGCGCCGAGGGCAAAGAGCGGCGCGGTCAAGGCCACCGCAACTCCTCGCCAATCGACCAGCGCCGCCCCACTGCCGGCGCCGAGGTAGAAGATGGTGTAGAGGTTGAGGTCGTAGATCCAGACCAGCGCCAGGCCGAGCATGGCGAAGCGGATGCTCGAACGGCTCGCCGGCGCGGCCTGTCCATAGAGGTTGTGGACGAGAACCAGCGAGCCCGCGGCTCCCGTGATCCGCAGCAACGTCTGCGTTTCGAGCAGGGGTCCGCTGTCAACGAACAGCGACAGGGTGTCGGCCACGAGCTGCAGGCCGAGCACCGCCGAGACGGCGCCATAGACCAGCCTCAATCCATGCTGGCGGACCCCGCCGGTCGCCGACAGGCTGTAAAGCAAGGATACCCAGACCAGGTTGCGAGCCGTCTCGGCGAAGCTGACCAGCGGGTGTTCGGGCGCGATCGCTGACAACCAGGCCCAGCATGCGGTCAGCGCAAAAGCGGCGAGCAGGAGCCGATGTCCGTCGAGGCGCGTGCCTGCGCCAAGCCGCCAGATCAGCAGAGCGACAAACATCGCCGCGGCAAGCGCATAGCTCCAAAAGGCAATCAAGCCGTCCACGGCGCCCGCACTGTCAACTGGTCCGACATGTCCGGCAGTGTCGCTAAACTTTACAAAGAAATGCTGAACGCTTCCGAAAACGGCAGCTTTTCACAAT
>JBDSBX010000183.1:0-4294 GCA_039921365.1 Sphingomicrobium sp.
AGACATAGCCCGTGGCGGGGTCGGAGCGGAGGAACTGCTCATAGCTTTCGCGCTGAACCTCGATCAGGTTCGGCATTTCCGAGATTTCGTGAATGTTGCCGAAGATCTTGCGGATTCGCCTGGAGGACGCGGAACCGCGGTTACGGTTGCCGGCTCGTGCGTCGATCGCTTTGGTCGCCATGATATTCCCTGCGCTGTGACCGGACCCCGCATTCGGGGTCCAGTGGGGCACCTCGTGAGGTGCGCGTTGAAGTCAGTGCGCTGGCCCTGCTGGTTCCTCCCCAATGCGTTTGACCCGTGCGCTGACTCGGGTCCTGTCCCGGGGAGGGCAGGAAAAAGCTCCGGACGCACGTCACCGTGCGGCGAAGCCGTTATTTCGTGGATGGAGCCGATATACGCCTTCCGCGGCGGCTTGCAAGGGGCCGCGCGAAAAAGCCGAGACCTACAACGTCGCCAGGTGCCGGTTGTCGAAAGAGTGGGCGTATTGCTCGGCAATCGCGACCTTGCGCTCGATGGCGTCGAGGATCGGTACGGAAAAATCGACTCCGGCCATCCGTGAGCAGCTGCCGAGGTTGCCGGGCGAGAACACATTCACTTCCAGGATCTTGTCGCCAACGATGTCGATCCCGACCAGGAACATGCCGTCGGCGATCAGTTTGGGGCGGATCATCTCGGCCACGGCCAATTCGGTCTTGGCGATCTCGACCGCCTCGGCGGTACCGCCGGCGTGGATGTTGGAGCGGATGTCGTCCTTCGCCGCGACCCGCCTCAGCGCCGCATATTTGCCGTCGACCTCGAGCGGTTGGCCGTTCATCAAGAAAAAGCGGATATCGCCTTTCTTGGCGGCGGGCACATAGGCCTGGGCGATGATGTAGCCGTCGCGGCCGATCGCCTCGATCATCTGGTTCATATTGGCCGCGGTCTTGGCGTCGAGCTTGAACACGCCCGTTCCGCCCGATCCCTGCAGCGGCTTCAAGATGATGTCGCCGCCGTGCGCCTTGGCGAATGCCCGGATGTCGTCCGGATGGCGAGTGATCAAGGTTTCGGCGCGCGCTTCGCTCGGGAATGACTGGAAATAGAGCTTGTTGACCGCTCTCCCCAGGCTGTCGGGATCGTTCAGCACAATCACCCCGCGCTTGACCGCCTCGCGGCCGAACAGGATCCCGGCCTCCGCCGCCCACGGCGCCGTCTGCGCGTCGAGCGAAGGATCGTTGCGCAGCATCAGCACGTCGACCTGGTCCATGTCGAGCTGCCGCGTCTTGGCGCCGACCTTCTTGAGCGCCGCGAACATCTCTTCTCGGTCGGTCCACTTCTTTTTGGGCAGGAAGCGCCCGTGGACGTGGAGTCGGTCGTCGGGCGTGAGCGCGAAATCGGACGGAGTGACGTAGCACACCTCGTGGCCGCGCATGGCCGCCTGATGGGCAAGGACGGTGGTCGTGTAGCCGGCAAACTCGCGTTCGATGTCGTTGACGAAAAAAGCTATCCGCAATGTTTCACTCCCGCTCGAGGATCGAGCCGAGACCGGCCCCGCCTCGCAAACGCGCGATTCGGCCGCGGGTGTCCTTGCGCGCCATGAATTCTGGCAGGAACCGCGGCGGATGGAGCAATCCGCGCTGCAACAGCTCTTCGATCAGCGGCGCGTGCGCCGGCGCGATCTTGCCCAGCCAATACGGATCGAGCGACGCCCCGGCGGCGACCAGGTCGACCACCGCCTTGAAGCCCTTCAGATAAATCAGGTCCTTTGCCAGCCCGCCCGAGCGGTAGACGCGCGCGCTGATGTTGAACGCGGTGCGCTCGCTGAACCCATGCTCGTCGGCGAGGAGGCGGAAGCACTGGCCGAAATCGGCGCCGCGCTGCATTGCATCGACCGCCACGACGCGCCCGGCCAGCAGCCGCACCCGGCTCGCGGTCAGCCCGCCAACCGCCCATTCGGCAAACACCCCCAGGCCCTCCTGCAGCCCCTCGTACCCGGCTAGCCCGCTGCGAAAGATCGACAATGGCTGCAGCGCTCCGTTGAACCAGGTCAGCAAGTGCACGCTGACCTCATGCGCGAGTAAGGCGTCGAGCCGGTGGCTTGCCATCCGTGTGTCGCTCGACACCATCAATCGGCCGCCAGACACCATCAGCCCGGCGGCAAGATCGTCGCGCACTTCGACTTCGGCGGTGAAGCGCTCATCGGCGGCGCGATAGCCGGCGATCAGCGCCCTTCCCGCCGCTGCGATGTCGGCCGCGCCGATCATTCGGCCGCGCCTTCGCGCCGCCGGCCGTGCCGCGGCCAGCAGGCTGTGCGCATCGGCCAGCAACGCCTCATCGACCGTGCCGTACAGCAGCATTGAGGCGGGACCGAAGGCGGGCGTGTTGCGCACCGACAGCATGGTCAGTTGCTGGTCGATTTCGCGCCGCTTGTCGGTCAGCAGGCTCTCGAGCAACGGATCCTCGATCTTGCCGAGGTCGATTGCATAGAGCCGCCGCTTGGCGTCGTCGGGATCGACCGTCAGTGGCCGGTATTGGAAATGCGGCGGCCGATCCTGGTCACTGGCAACGAACTCGCCCATCGCTTCGGCGGTGTTAATCGGCGACACCGACAGCAGGAAATCGAAGCTGCGTGCGATCCGGTCGAGCTTGCGGTCGGCCGACAAAGCGGCAGCAAGCAACGCGCTGCGCCCGAGCGCGCGATAATGATTGGGTGCGCCCTGCTTTCCGTCGGCGTTGAACGCGCACGCCGCGCGCAGCACCGCGTCGCCGCCGGCATTGGCGAGGTCGCGAAAGACTTGCGGGTAGATCGCGCCGCCCGGCGCGCGGTGGATTGGCGGCAACCCGAACGAAAGGTGCGAGAGATCGGGCTCGCTGTCGATCAGCTCGGCGACCGACGGCTCGAAATAGGGCCTTGTCCGGCGCTCGACCTCGCAGCGCCTAAGGTCGATCTCGACCGCCGCCATGGCCTTGGCGAGCGCATTGCCGGCGCACCTCGCGCGGTCGTCGTCGCCGGGCCCGACGATGGCGTGAAAGCGGGGCAGGACCGGGGCGTCGTCGGCCGCCCCCGACACCAATTCCTGGTCGAACAGCGAGATGACCAGCACGTGGCCGAAGTGCTCGTGCATCCTTGCCACCACGACCCGCAGCGCCGACGCCGCGGGCAAATCGTCTTGCGGGCCCCACACCAGATAGGCCGGGCTGTTCGACGCGACCCGCCGGGCAACGCTGTGGCTGGGATCGTCGGAGCGGTGAAGGACGAGAAAATGCAGCGGCCGGTCGATGTGCACGCGCCCGCTGCTTCCGACCTTCTGGCGCAGCGCTCCGGCCGCGGTAAACTCGGCGACGAAGGGGTCCGGCGCGAGGCGCAGCGAAGGCCGGCTCATTCGCCCAGCAACAGATCGGCCCGGCGCGCGATGTCGGTAATCAAGCGCCGCATCGCCGCAAGCTCGGCGGGGTCGGGCTGGCCGGTCCATTCGTCCATGAAGAACTTCTTGAACTCGAGAGCGATTGCACACGCCCGGCCGGGGTAGCGTTTGTGGATAAAGCGCGTTTGCTCGCCCTTGCCCTGGAAGGCAATATTCTCGCGCACGTCGAGCCGGCGGCCGTTGAAATCGAATTCGGACATCGCCTGCATCAGTGGGTCGATCAGGAAGGCCCACTCGTCGCGCGGCATCGAAAAGGTGCCGATGTTGATGTCGGGCGCCTTGTCTTGCGGCGACGGCGCCCCATCGGGGCCGTCGCGACGATGGTTGTAGCTGTGGACGTCGATCACCAGGAACCGCCGATGCCGCGCCGCGACTCCGTCGAGCAGGGCCGCCAGCGCGCGATAATATTCGGCGTGGATGGCGAGCGAGCGCTCCGTCAGCGCCGGGTCGCACGCGCCGCCGTGCCACACGTCGAGCCCCCACGATTGTTCGGCCGTCTCATAGACCGCGCTATCGGCTCCGCGGTTGAGGTCGAATTCGAAGCGCGAACGGTGGACGATGACATGCGCGGGCACGTCGACCACCGCCTGCCCGGTGAAGGGATCCTCCTCGCGAAGCCGTCCGGCATCGTCGAGCGCCATCGCTCCGGCGACCTCGGGCCGCAGGTCATGGCCATCGTGAATCGCCGTCGCCACCACCGCGCCGGGGCCGTGGCTGACCGTCCACCACGGTTTGTCCATGTCTGGTTGAGGCTCCGTCATGACTTAACAAGCGCTTGTCTCGGCTTTCGGTTGCGCCGCGCCTTGCGCGCAAGGAAAAAAGGGCGACCCCTTGCGAGGCCGCCCTTCCTGTCCGCAGATGCTTCAAGACATCCACGAAATCACGCAGTGCCC
>JBDSBX010000184.1:0-4631 GCA_039921365.1 Sphingomicrobium sp.
AGGTCGAAGCTGACGCGCCGGAATCGGTTTTGGGCGATCTCCAGCGCGTCCAGGCCCTCGCGCGCGGAATGGGCGCGGCCGAGAAAGGCGAGGGACGAATCGTCGAAGCTCTGGAGGCCGAGCGACACTCGGTTGACGCCGGCCGCGGCGAGATCGCCGAAACGCGCCGCCTCGACCGAATTGGGGTTAGCCTCGAGCGTGATCTCCAGATCGTCCGCCGCCGTCCAATAGTCGCGCGCCGCCCCGATCACCGCGGCGACCGTGGACGGTTCCATCAGCGACGGCGTGCCGCCGCCGAAGAAGATCGAGGTTAGCCGACGGCCCGGCAGGAGCCGCGCTTCGTGGCGCAAGTCGGCGAGCAACGCCTCGCGCCAGGCGTGCTGGTCGATGCATGCGCGCACATGGCTGTTGAAGTCGCAATAGGGGCACTTGGAAACGCAGAAAGGCCAGTGGACATAGAGCGCGAGGGGCTCCGTGCTCGAAAGCTCGTGCGGGATTGCAAGACTGGCCATGACGCGCCCACCCCTTATTGCTTGCTTCTGTCTTTACCAAGCCGGGGCGCAGGCTTGTTAACCGCCACGGCGCACAAGTGCCGGCATGAAGTGCGCATTCGCCCTTGCCCTTTCAATCGCATTGTCGGCCCCGGCCGTTGTTTCCGCAGCGGCGCTGCCGAGCCCCAATTGGCCGGCCCCGGCGGACCGCGGCGAGACATTGCTTCGCCAGACGGTGCTCCACGCCCACAACGAGGCGCGTTCCCAATTCGGTGTGCCGGCGTTGGCCTGGCGCGATCAATTGGCGGCGGAAGCCATGAGCCATGCGCAATGGATGGCCCAAACCGGCGTGTACAGTCATGACCAGACCCCCGGCCGCCGCAAGAAGGCGGGCGAGAATCTTTGGCGCGGGCAGCGCGGCGTGTTTTCATACGACGTGATGATTGGTGTCATGCTCGAGGAAGCGCGGAATTTCCGTCCCGGCGTGTTTCCCAATAACAGCCGCACCAGGCAGTGGAACGACGTCGCCCATTTCACCCAGATCGTCTGGCCGACGACGACCGCTGTCGGTTGCGCACTCGCCTCGGGCGCGACCACCGATTTTTTCGTTTGCCGGTACTCGCCGACCGGCAACAAGGATGGCTTCGCGCTAGCGCAGGGCCGCGACTAGTTTCGCGAACGCTCGGGCGCGGTGGCTAATCCGGTGCTTTTCCACCGGGTCCATCTCGCCAAAGGTCTGGTCGAAGCCGATCGGCACGAATATCGGATCGTAACCGAAGCCCTGGTCGCCGCGGGGTGGCCACACCAGGGTGCCGTCGATCCGACCCTCGAACGAGTCGACCTGGCCATCGTTGGGCCAGGCGAGCGACAAGGCGCAGACAAAATGGGCATCGTGGCCGGCGTCCGGGCCCGCGGCCTCGCTCTCGCGCCGGATTCGCTCCATGGCGCGGCCGAAGTCGCGATTGCCGTCCCGGTCCTCGGCCCAGCGGGCGGAAAAGATGCCGGGCTGACCGTGCAGCGCGTCGACCGACAAACCGCTGTCGTCGGCCAGCGCCGGAAGGCCCGACAAGTCGGCTGCCTCGCGCGCCTTCAAGTCGGCATTATCGACGAAACTGTTGCCGATTTCCTCGGGCTCGGGGAGGCCAAGCTCCGCGGCGCCGACACAGGCGATGCCGAGTAGCTCGATCAGCGCGGCGATCTCGCTGAGTTTTCCGGGATTGTGCGTGGCGATGACCAGCTTGTCGCCGATCGGCCTCACCGCCCGGCCGCTTTCAATTGCGCTTCGAAGATCTGGGCGCAGCCGATGCGGGCGAGGCGGAGCAGCCTGAGCAGCCCCTCTTCGTCAAACGTCTCGCCCTCCGCCGTAAGCTGCGCTTCGACGATCGCGCCGTCGGCCGTCAGCACGAAATTGCCGTCGCTGCCGGCCTGGCTGTCTTCGTCATAGTCGAGGTCGAGGACCGGCGTGCCGTTGTAAATGCCGCAGCTGACGGCGGCGACCTGGGTGCGGATCGGGTCGCTCGTCACGGCTTTCTTCTCGAGTAATTTGTCGACCGCAATGCGCAGCGCCACCCAAGCCCCCGAGATCGCCGCGGTGCGAGTGCCGCCATCCGCCTGGATGACATCGCAGTCGACGATGATCTGGCGCTCGCCGAGCTTGGGCAGTTCGACCACGGCGCGCAGCGATCGGCCGATCAGCCGCTGGATTTCCTGGGTCCGGCCCGATTGCTTGCCCTTGGCGGCTTCGCGGTTGCCGCGGGTGTGGGTGGCCCGTGGCAGCATGCCATATTCGGCGGTCACCCAGCCCTGGCCCTTGTTACGCAGGAATGGCGGCACTTTTTCTTCGACCGAGGCGGTAACCAGCACGCGGGTGTGTCCGAAGCTCACCAAGCACGATCCCTCGGCATGGCGAGTGAAGCCGGGCTCGAAGGTCAATTCGCGCATCTGGTCGGGGGTGCGGCCGCTGGGGCGCATTCACTGACTCCTCGGGTTGGACGGGTTGCCGCGCTCACTAGACCGGGCGGCGAGGCAATCCTAGATGCGCAGGCAATGACCCAGCCGATCAATGAACTCAGCGACCGGATGCGCTCGATCTTCGGGCTGGTGGTCGAGGCCTATCTGGAGCGCGGGCAGCCGATTGGTTCCAAAGCGCTGGCCGGGACGATCAGCCTTTCGCCGGCGTCCATCCGCGGCGTCATGCAGGAATTGGAGGAGCGCGGGCTCCTCACCCATCCGCACACCTCGGCGGGGCGAGTCCCGACCGAAAGCGGCCTCCGGCTATTCGTCGATGGCATCATGCAAGCCTCGCTGCCCGATGCGCGGGAACGGGCAGCGATCGAGGCCCACATCGACCGCGACCAGCCGATCGAGCAAGCGCTTGCGGCCGCCTCTTCGGCGCTGTCCGGCCTGTCGTCGTGCGCGGGCGTGGTGATGGCGCCGAAGCGCGAGATGCGGCTCAAGCAATTGAATTTCATGGTGCTGGACCCGGGCCGGGCGCTGGCGGTGCTGGTCGGGACCGACGGCAGCGTCGAAAACCGCGTCGTGCCGGTCGACCCGGGGACCGGCCCGGCGGCGCTCAACGAAGTCGCCAATTTCGTCAATGCTCGGCTGTCGGGCATGACGCTCGGCGAGGCGGAAGCGCGGCTGCGCAAGGAAATTGGGCAGCGCAAGGAAGCGCTCGACCATGCCGCGGCCGAGCTCATCGCCTCCGGACTGGCGGCGTGGAGCGAGGATCATTCGCGCCGCCCGGTGCTGATTGTACGCGGCCAGGCCCATCTGATCGACGAAAGCACTGGTGAGGACCTCGAACGGGTCCGGCAATTGCTCGACGAACTCGAAGACCGGCAGGAGATCGTCCGCTTGCTCGAAGGCGCGCGTGACGCCCCCGGCTGCCGGATCTTCATCGGCTCGGAGAACCGCATGTTCGCACTGTCAGGCTCATCGGTGATCGCCGCGCCCTATCGCGGGAGCCACGGCCAGGTGGTCGGCGTTGTCGGGGTGATCGGCCCCACCCGGTTGAACTATGCGCGGGTGGTCCCCATGGTGGATTTCACGGCCAAGGCACTAACGAGATTGATGGCATGACGATGGGTATCAACGGCGACGACGACCTCCACGACGAAGCGGAAGAAATCCGCAAGGAGACGGCCGCGGCCTCTCCCGAACTGGCCGAGCACGATCGATTGGCCGAGCTCGAAAAGGCGCTCGAGGAAGCCAACAGCAAGGCGCTCTACGCGGCCGCCGATACCCAGAATGTGCGGCGACGGCTGGAAGCCGAAAAGGCGCAGGCGGCGGCCTATGCCGCGGCCGGTTTCGCGCGTGACATGCTCGCGATCAAGGACCATGTCGAGCGAGCCCTGGTGGCGGTGTCGGACGAGCTTCGCGCCGACCAGACGGCGGCGAACTTCCTCTCCGGGATCGAAGCGACCGCGCGCGAGCTTGAATCGGCGTTCGCTCGGAACGGCATCAGCCGGATCGAATCGATCGGCGAGAAGCTCGACCCGCACAAGCATCAGGCGATGATGGAAATTCCGACCGACGCGGCTGAGCCCGGCACGATCGTCGAGGAAATGCAGTCGGGTTACATGCTCAAGGAACGGCTGCTGCGGCCGGCGCTGGTCGGGGTCGCCAAGAAGCCCGATTAATGGACCTCGCGGTTCTGGGTCTCGCCTTTGCTGGCGAGGCCGAAGCGCGGCTCGGCTTCGGCCTTTCCGAATAGCCGCGCGGCGGCGTAGCGACCGACTTCCGGGCCGTGCTTGAAGCCGTGGCCCGATCCGCCGCCCACCAGCAGCGCATTGTCCCAGGCCGGGTGGAAATCGATCAGGAAATCGCCGTTGCAGCTGTTCTCATACTGGCAGACGCGCGCCTCGGTCAGCGGCGCGTTGCGGAGCAGCGGGAAGCGGCGATCGCGAAAGGCAATGACCTCGGCCAGCGCCGCGTCGCTCGGCCGCCGATCCTGGGTGTCGGGATCGACCTCGACCCCGTGCACGTCATAGGCGAATTTGACGCCGCGGTTCTCAAGGTCGGGAAAGCCATAGAACATATCACCGCCGTTGAAATCGGCCCAGCCCGGCATCGCTTCCGGCAGGAAGCGGCGGTCGCCGGCGGGCGGCGCGAAAAAAAACACTTCCTGGCGGGTGGGAA
>JBDSBX010000185.1:0-9882 GCA_039921365.1 Sphingomicrobium sp.
GCTGTTGGTGAGCCCGCGGATGCCGTCGGTGCCGAAGAATTTGCGAGTCATGACGGTCGAATAGCTGTCATTGCGAGCGAAGCGAAGCAATCCAGTGTCTTGTCGAGGCTGGATTGCCGTGTCGCCACGCTCCTCGCAATGACAGGATCGTCAGCCGGTTCAGCTCATCCAACGCCACGGGCCGACGGGCAGCGGGTGAAGCCAGGTTGCGGCGAGGAACAGCAATGTCCCGCCGACCAGCGCGAGTACGCCCGGCGATTTCAGGCCCCGGCCGAACGGCATGTACGAGGTCTGTGCCGCCCATTCGTGCCAGCGCGAACCCATCAGCCGGCGCTTTTTCGAATCCTGTCCAACCGAGCCACCGAGCGCCAGCAGCAGGATCGCGCCGTCGAACAACATCGCCTTGGGAGTCGCCACCTCGGCCAAATGGACCAATGCCCAGATCGCGAAGCTCCACATCATCGGGTGGCGGGTGATGGTGAGAACGCCGCTCGGCGCGCTGACCCGCGGCGCGCCCGGCAGGGCCGGGTTGCCGACGAAGCTGCCGGCCAGCAAGATGCTTGCGACCCACATCAGGATCGTCGCCGCGGTGAATCCGGCGTCGCCAACCGACCACAGCGGCGCCTGGCGGCCAAGCGCGCCGTAGCACCAGATCATCAGGCCGAAAGTGACGAGCGCAACCAGGGAGTAAAGGATCTGGAACTTCCGCTCGCCGAGCCGCGCGACCAATCCGGGGCGCAACGGGTGCGACAGCAGGACATGCGAGCCGACAAACGCCGCCGCCGCGACCGCCAGGCAAGCCAGGCCGGTCAACGCCGGTACGCCTCGGGCAGGTCGCGCCGCGACAGGTCGCGGTAACGGTCGCGAAGACGGGTCTGGTGGGTGTCGAGCGGCTGTTGCACGCCGTCGATATACACCATTTCCGCCGCGCTCGCCCCCTCGAGCGGATCGCCCGACCAGATCACGACGTCGGCGCGCCGTCCCGGGAGCAGGCTGCCGATCTCGCCGCCCATGCCGACGGCTTCGGCGGCACGCGAAGTGATCATCGCAAGCGCTTCGCCCCAGCTGACGCCGGTGGCGCCGGGGACATTGCGCAAAGCGACCAGGTTGCCGGCATATTGGCGCTCTTCGAACAGGTTGCGGGTGTCATTGTCGTCGATCATGCCGATCGACACCTTGACCCCGGCCGCGCCCATCCGCCCGACGTTGGATTGGGTGGCCGCGAGTTGTTCAAAGGACGACGGCAAGTCGTTGACTGCCGACGCGATCACCGGGATGCCCGCGGCGGCAATGCGGTCAGCGACCGTCCAGCCTTCGCTCGCGCCAACCAGCACCAGCTTGAGCGAGCGGAATTCGCGCTTCAGAGCAATGACCTGCAAGATATCGCTGGCGCGCTCGACATGGACCAGGAGATATTGCCGGCCGTTGAGCACCGGCACCAGTGCGGCCGCGTCAAAGCGGGTCAGCAGCACGTCTTCGCCGCGGCGCGCGTCGCTGCCGTAGAGCCGCGATTCATTGGGGTTGCGGAGGGATTCTTCGGGCTGCCGGGTGCCGCTCGACGCGATCGGCACCGCGTAACGGCCAAGCTGGGCGGCCTCGCGCAGCGCATTGCGGAACAGCACATGGGCGGACGCGCGCGAGCCGCCAGCGGTGGCCGCGCCCGATTCGCCGAGTTCGACGAACTGGAAGCGGCGCGCCGCCGTGATCGGGTTCATGTCGGCGCCGGTGTCGATCACCGCGCCCTGCCCGGCAAAGATGTTTTTGCCCGTCGCCGGCGCGACGAGCGCGCGGGTGACTCCGTCGGCGCGGTTTACGGCGATGGTCGAGGCCAAGGGGTTGATTGCCGGGACGATGTCGATTGCGGCGCTGAACGGGCCGTTGGCGCTGGTGTCGTCGGAGCCATCAACGGACAGGTCGACTTCGACGAGGCCGAGCCGCGAGAAGCCGGCGACGATACCCGGCGTCACCCATTTACCGCGCGCGTCGACGATGGTCGCGCCGGCCGGAACGCCGACGTTCGGCCCGGCGGCGACGATGCGGCCGTTGCGGATGACGACGGTGCCGGGCGCAGCCTCGCCGCCGTCGCCGGTCGCGACCATGCCGCCGGTGATGGCGAAGGTTTGCGCAGCGGCGGGTGATGCGAGTGCGAGCAGCGCTACTCCAAAAGCCGTTCGTGTCGAGCGAAGTCGAGATGGCAGAGCGGCCATGCCCCCAGCATGGTCTGGCTCCCGCCATTCCCTCGACTTCGCTCGGGACGAACGGATCGTGTGAAACCAGTTCACTTCACATCGCCTTCGCCGGGCTGGCCGAGCTCGAAATCGCTGACCGGGCGGCGTTTCGGATCGTTGGCGTCGTACATCAGGGCGCCGTCGATCCAGACGCGTTCGGGCCGCGCGTAGACGCTGAACGGATTGGCATTCCACAGGACGACATCGGCCATCTTGCCGGGTTTGAGGCTGCCCGTCTTGTCGAACACGCCAATGGCCTTGGCCGGGTTGGCGCCGAGCCAGGTCCAGGCGACTTCCTCGCTGATGTTGAGGCCCGCGCGGCGGCCGTCGGCGAGGGCCTTGGCGGCCTCCTGATTCAATCGCTGGATGCCGTTGGCGTCGTCCGAATGGACGATGGCGCAGGCGCCCGCATTGTGGACGAACGGGATGTTCTCCTTGATCGCGTCATAGCTTTCCATCTTGAAGCCGTACCAGTCGGCCCACATCGCCGAGCAAATGCCCTCTTTGGCGAGCAGATCGGCGATCTTGTAGCTTTCGACGGCGTGGTGGAAGGCGGTGATTTTATAACCGAATTCGTGGGCCATATCGATCATGATGGCCATTTCGTCGGCGCGGTAGCAATGATTGTGGATGAGGATCTTGCCGGCCAGCACTCCCCGAAGCGTTTCCATCGCCAGGTCGCGCTCGGGCATCTCGCCGCCGTTCTTTTCGTACTTGTCCCACTTGCGCTTGTAGGCCTGCGCCTTCAGCCAGACGCCGCGGGTGTAAGCGATATTGCCCATTCGGGTCTGCGGCATGTTGCCTTTCGAGCCATAGACTCGCTTCGGATTCTCGCCGCACGCCATCTTGAGGCCGTAGGGCGCGCCCGGGAACTTCATCCCCTGGGTGGTGCGCGCCGGGACGTTCTTGAGGATGACGGAGCGGCCGCCGAACAAATTGGCCGAGCCGGGCAGGATTTGCAGCGTCGTCACGCCGCCGTTGGCGAGGGCGCGGCTGAACCCCGGATCCTGCGGCCAGACGCTGTGCTCGGCCCACACCTCGGGCCGCGCCGGCGAAGTCGCCTCATTGCCGTCGGACAGCGATTCCACGCCAGGTGACGGATAGTCGCCGAGGTGGCTGTGGATGTCGATCACGCCGGGGGTGACATATTTGCCGCGGCCGTCGATCTCGACCGCGCCAGCCGGTGCCGCCAGCCCGGCCCCGCCAATCGCCTGGATCAATCCATCGGCGAGGATCACCGTCCCGCCATTGATGCGACCGCCTTCGCCGTCGAACACGGTGGCATTGCGGATCACCGTCACCGCGCCGGGATAGCGCGCATAGGTCGACGGATAGGGGTCGGGGTTGATGCGGATGGGCGGCGTCGGCTTGGGCTTCGGCGCCAGACTGGCGCAGCCCGACAGCATTGCCGCCGCAGCCAGCGCCGAGGCCGCCAACGCCCCCCGTCGGATCATCAGATCGCCGGCCTCGGCGCGGTTTCCTGATCCGGGTGGATGCCGGCGGCCTGCGGTTCGGCAAGCTCGCGCCGGCCGGCGATATCCTCATCCGCGAGCGTATCGAGATGCATCAGCCGCTTGATGAACGGGGACAGCATCAGGACGACGACGCCGACGCCGATCGCGACCCAGCCGATCTTGTTGTAGATGCCCAGGGTCAGGTCCTTGGTCATCTCGCCGCCCTCGCCGCCGGTCGCCTCGCCGATCTTGCCGGCGACGAAATTGCCGACCGCGGTCATGTAGAACCAGGCGCCCATGATCAGCGACGCCATGAAGCTCGGCGCGAGTCGATTCATGGCGCTGAGACCGACCGGCGACAGGCATAGCTCGCCCGTGGTGTGGAGCAGATAGAGCAGGAAGACGAAGATCACCGCGGTTTGCCCTTCCGGACCGACCGCGAAGGCCGTCGCGCCCCACACGAAGACGAGGAAGCCGGCGCCAACCTGGAGCAAGGCCAGGCCGAACTTGGCGGGGGCCGACGGCTCCAGCCCGCGCCTGCCCAGGTTGATCCACAGCGCCGCCATCAACGGCGCGAGCAGGATAATGTAAATCGGGTTGATCGACTGGAACAGCGAGGCGGGCACCCCGGCCCGGTCGACAAAGCGATCGGTGTACAGGTTGATGCTGCCGCCGGCCTGCTCGAACAGCCCCCAGAACAAAGGATTGAGGGCAATCAGGAAGAGGATCGCCAGAATCCGGTCGCGGGCATGCGAGTCGAGCTTGAAAGCTTGCCACAGCACATAGCCCAACAACCCAATCCCCGACACGATCAGCAAGGTCTGGATGACGTCCTGATATTGGACCAGCGCCCAAATCACCGCGACCGCCGCCAGGCCGACGCCGTAGATCGACCATTCGGTCGACTGGCGGAGCGGACGCGGCGCTTCGCCGCGGCCCATCAGCGAGCCCTTGCCGAGCACGAAGACGATCAGGCCGGCGAGCATGCCGATCCCGGCAAGCCCGAAGCCGTAGCCCCAGCCGACCGTTTCACCGAGATAGCCGACGAGGATCGTGCCGACCGCGGCGCCGAGGTTAATCCCCATGTAGAAAACCGTGTAGGCCCCGTCGCGGCGGATATCGGTGAGCTTGTAAAGCTGTCCGACCATCACTGAAATGTTGGCCTTGAGGAAACCCGAGCCGACGATGATGAAGGCCAGCGCGGTCCAGAAGATGTTGATGGTCGGGTCGGACTGGCCGCCGGTCCCCTCGACCGCCATCAGGAAGTGCCCGCACATCAGCAAGATGCCGCCGAACAGCACCGCCTTGCGCTGTCCAAGATAACGGTCGGCGAGATAGCCGCCAAGAACCGGGGTGATGTACACCAGGCTGGTGTAGGCGCCATAGATCAGGTTCGATTTGCCGTCGTCGAACAGCCAGTGCTTGGTCAGATAGAAGATCAGCAGCGCCCGCATGCCGTAATAGGAGAAACGCTCCCACATTTCGGCGAAGAACAGCATGTAGAGGCCCTTCGGGTGGCCGAGGGCTTCGGGTTCCTTGCGGGCGGCGATCGCGCCACCGCCGGCGAGAAATATCATCAGCACGCCGACGCAGATGGCGGCGATCCAGTCGCCCTCCTGCCACAGCCCGATGTCCTTGAAACCCATGTTCGTCCCTCTCCACCAGGCCGTTGCGGCGCACCCTAACGGGGTAAATGCTCATGGGAAGCGCATTGTTGCATAGGGATGGCACGGTTAGACGGGCGGCGATGCTCAACGACCACTCGACCCCGCTGGCGCTCCTCGAAACGCGCCGTTCCGCAAAGCCGCGCGAGATGGTCGGCCCGGCGCCGACGCGCGAGGAGATCGAGCGCATCCTGGCGATCGCCGCGCGCGTTCCCGACCACGGCAAGCTCGCCCCGTGGCGCTTCATCACGGTCGTCGACGACCAGCGCGATGCCATGGCATCGCTTTTGCATCGCGCGCTTGCCGCCGAGGATCCGGATGCCTTGCCCGCCCACTATGAGAAAGCCGAGCAATTCGCGCACAACCCGGGAGCGCTGGTCGTGCTGGTTTCCGCGCCGGTCGAAAAGCACAAGATTCCGCTGTGGGAACAGCACTTGTCGTGCGGCGCGGCGGGCATGAACCTGCTGTTGGCAGCCCACGCGCTCGGCTTTGTCGGCGGTTGGGTGACCGGCTGGCAAGCCTATTCGAAGAGCGTCCGAAACGCTTTCTGCGGTCCCGGCGAACGCATCGCCGGCTTCATCTTCATCGGCCATCCGGGGCACCCGATCGTCGAGCGGCCGCGCCCGCCGCTGGAGCAGGTTGTGCGCCCCTGGTCGCCGCCCCAAGCGCTTCTTAAACCTTGACCTTTTCGCGCACTGCTGTATTATAACAGCATGACGCTTGGTTCCCAGCACGAAAAGCCGGTTTACGTCCGCCTGCGCGAGACGATCGCCGACGCAATCCTCGCCGGCCGCTACAGCGATGGCGACGCGCTGCCGTCGGTGCGAGCGTTCGCCGCGGAGCAGCTGGCCAATCCGCTGACCGTCGCCAAGGCCTATCAGGGTTTCCAGGACGAAGGGCTGATCACCGTCAAGCGCGGGGTCGGCATGTTCGTCGCGCCCGGCGCCTGTGCGCGATTACGCGAGTCCGAGCGAAGCCGGTTCGTTGAGGACTAATGGCCGGCGGTGCGCGAGCGAATGAAGCGGCTGGGCATCGACCCGTTGCGGCTTCTCGACCAGGAAACCGCCTGACTCTTCCTGCCCATGGCCGGATGCAGTAGCGCCGGCCAATGACCCGGGTCGTGCCATTCAATGTCGACGCGCTTGCCGAAGCGGCGGAACTGATCCGCGCCGGCGAGCCGGTCGCGATCGCTACCGAAACGGTCTACGGACTCGCCGCCGACGCGACCAATGCGGACGCGGTAGCGCGAATCTACGCCGCCAAGGGCCGCCCGAGCTTCAATCCCCTGATCGTGCACGTGCCCGACCTTGCCGCCGCCCAGGTGATCGGCGAGTTCAGTCCCGAAGCGCTCGCTTTGGCGCACGAATATTGGCCGGGACCGCTGACCATCGTCGTGCCGCTCAAGCTCGGCGCGCCAATTGCTTCACTGGTCACCGCCGGGCTGCCGACGATTGCGCTGCGCGTGCCCGGCCATCGCGCCATGCAGGCGCTGCTGAGGGCCGCCGGCCGGCCGCTTGCCGCGCCATCGGCCAACGCCAGCGGCTCGATCAGCCCGACCCGGGCCGAGCATGTGCTCAAGAGCCTGAGCGGCAGGATTCCGCTGATTGTCGACGACGGACCGACCGAACGCGGGATTGAATCGACGATAGTTGCCGCCACCGGTGGTCCGCTTCGCCTGCTTCGGCCTGGCCCGATCTTGATCGATGCTCAGGCATCGTCGAGCGACGCCATCGAGTCCCCCGGGCAGCTGCAAACCCATTACGCCCCGTCCAAGCCCCTGCGCATCGACGTCCGCGAGGCCGAAGCCGACGAATGTCTGATCGGTTTCGGGCCGGTGGTGGGCGATGTCAGCCTGAGCTCGTCCGGCGACCTCGTCGAAGCGGCGGCCCGGTTGTTCGATTGGCTCCACGTCGCCGACGCCTCACCCAAGGCCCGCATCGCGGTCGCACCGGTGCCGAAGACCGGCCTCGGCGCCGCGATCAACGACCGTTTGCAACGCGCGGCGAGCCGCAACGCCTAAGCGTCGGCAGCAGCGTTCTTGACGCGGTCCCGGAAGCTTTTGCGCAATTTGTTGAGCTTGGGCGGGATCAGCGCCAGGCAATAGGGATTGCGTTGGCCTTCGCCGCTCCAATAATCCTGGTGATAATCCTCGGCCGGATACCATATCGCGGCGGGCTCGATGGTGGTCACGACGCGGCCTTGCTGCTGCTCGTTGGCCCGCGCGATTGCCGCCCTCGCCTGTTCCTCCTGGACCGGCGACTGAGGAAAAATGGCCGAGCGATATTGGGTGCCGACGTCGTTGCCCTGGCGGTTGAGCTGGGTCGGATCGTGGGTGGCGAAAAAGATGTCGAGCAAATCGTCGAAGCTCAGCTGTTCGGGATCGAAGGTGATGCGGATCGCCTCCGCGTGGCCGGTGTCGCCGCCGCACACCTGCTTGTAGGTCGGGGCGACAGTATCGCCTCCGATGTAGCCGCTTTCGACCGATTTCACGCCGGTCAGGTCGAGAAACACCGCCTCCGTGCACCAGAAGCATCCACCGGCAAGAATTGCGACTTCATCAGGCATCGACCCGCTCCTTTAATGGAGCAGATAAAATAGGGCGGCAGCAGCGATCGTTAAAGAGGCTGGCCGTTAAAGAGGCTTGGCGCCGAACGACCTCGGCGGCGGCGGACTGCTCGCCTTGAGGCTGGCCATCTCGAGCCGTTTGCCGACCCATTCCGAAAGCTCCTGGAATTCGAGCTCGCGTTCGAAGACGATGCCGGCGCGGCGGTCGGAGAACCAGCGCACCTCTCCCTTGATCGGCCGCAAGCTCTCGACGACGATGATGACCGACTTGCCGACGCAATATTCCTCGATCGGCTCGACCTTCATTCCGCCCAGCGAAATGTCATGCACGTCGACCGTGTAATAGACCTTGCCGACCCGGATCGACGCCTTGCAGCCGACATCGAGGCGCGGCGGGCGGGCCCGGAAGCCATGCCGCGGCTTGCGCCCGGCGAGCAGCTCGCCGAGGTCGACATTCTGATCGAATTTCAGGCCGACGCTGCCCTCGCGAATCCAGACGACCGTGGACGGGATTTGCTGCGACGACAGCTCGACCGAGACGGGCTCGCCGATCGGCGGCGGGGTTTGCGAAGTGTTGGCCGCCAGCCCGCCCGCCGAAATATTGCGGACGCGGAGCAGTTGCTCGCTGTTCGCGCCGACCAGCTTGGCGACCCGAAGCGTTGGCAGGATGCGTTCTTCGGTGCGGCGCTCGCTCGGCCGTGGCACCGCGGTGCTCAGCGTGAACGTGGTCGATTCGAAGCTGCCGTCCTCACGGTTCCAGGCCGTTCCGGCTTTCTTCCGAATGAGCGATCCGAACATTCGAATATTCTCCAACACCTTAGGAAATCGCACCAAAGCGGGACTTTATGCACCGCATAGTTAAAAAGCCGTTGCATTCGTTTGACCTCACCGGCCCAAACGGCGCACTGGACGCGAGCAAAGGTGAGCAATTCGTGACCATCAGGCAGCCCCGGCTGCTCCTCGTCGACGACGAGCCGGCGCTTGCCAATTTCATCGCGAGCGCCGCCCGGGAATGCGGCTTCGAGCCGATCCTGACCGACAATGACGAGCAATTCCGCAAGCAATTTCTTGGTGACCGTCCGGACGCGGTGGTGCTCGACCTCGGCATGCCGGGGATGGACGGGGTCGAGTTGCTCCGCTTCCTGGCCGGGGAGAATTACCGCTCGCCGGTGCTGATCATCAGCGGGTTCGACCGCCGCGTGCTCGAAAGCGCCTTCCGTCTCGGCGAAGCGCTCGGCCTGACGATGGGCGGGCCGCTGGAAAAGCCGGTGCGCCTGGAAGAGCTCGAACTGGTTCTCACCGAGCTTAAATCGCTGGTGCCATAATGGCGCGGCCCGAGCTGGCGCTGGTTGAGGGTTTCGAGCGGGCGCTGATCAATCACCGGCTGCACATGGCTTATCAGCCCAAGGTCAGGCTGCGCGATGGCGCGCTGGTTCGCGTCGAGGCCCTGGTGCGATGGGAGGATGCGGAGTTCGGGTCGGTCTCGCCATCGCGATTCGTGCCGCTGGCGGAGAAATACGGCCTGATCGAGGAGCTGACGCAGTGGGGGCTTCGAACCACGCTCAGGCAATGGCTCAAATGGCGTGAACAGGGGATCGACACCTGCCTCGCCTTCAACATTTCGGCACTCAGCCTCGAGCAGCTCGATTTTCCCGACCTCGTCGAGCGCATGTGCCGCGCGCTCGACGTGCCCACCGACCGGCTGGTGATCGAGCTGACCGAAGGCGCGACTTTGCCGCTGATCAAGCTGATGGACACACTGACCCGCTTCCGGATCAAGGGAATCGGCCTCGCCATCGACGATTTCGGCACCGGTTATTCGTCTTTGATGCAGCTTCGCCAGCTGCCCTTCACCGAGGTCAAGATCGACCGTTTCTTCGTCAGCGACGCGGTCACCTCGGCCGACTCGCGGCTGATCGTCAAAACCATCATCGACATGGCCCAGGGGCTCGGGCTGACCGCCACCGCCGA
>JBDSBX010000186.1:0-3661 GCA_039921365.1 Sphingomicrobium sp.
GAGGGCGATCAGCGCGCCGCGCTCGCAGGCGGTGATCCCCCTGACGCCGGGCGGACAATCGGCGGCGACCCAGAGCCGCTTGCGACCGGCATCCCAGGCAATCGCGAAGGGATGCAGGCCGGCGGGCAGCACCGCCATCGTCCGGCAGGTCTTGCGACAGGCGAGAAGCGTGCGATCGAGAATGCTCGACACCCAGCTGGTGCGGCCATCGCTGGCGACGCCTTCGACGAGGCGATGCCTGGCATCAATCGTCAGCACCGTCGTCGGTTGCAGCGAGGCGGCAGCCGCGGCGGCCAGCATCGGCAAAATCACCGCAGCGCCCCGGCCAGCAATTTGTGCAGGCGCGAATGGACGTCGCCGTTGCCGGCGAGATATTGGCGCCGCTCGACCATCTGGTCGGAGCCGCGATAATCGGTGATGAAGCCGCCGGCCTCACGGACCAGCAACAGGCCCCCGGCGACGTCCCACAGGTCGAGGTCGTCTTCCCAGAAACCGTCGAGGCGACCGGCGGCGATCCAGGCGAGATCGAGCGCGGCCGAGCCAAAGCGGCGGACGCCGGCGACGTGCGGCGCTACAGCCGCGTAAATCTTGCTCCACGCCTCGACATCGCCGCGCCCGCAATGCGGCATGCCGGTACCGATCACGCATTCGGACAAGTCGCGGCGGGCCGAGACACGCAGGCGGCGCTCGTTGAGCCAGGCGCCACGGCCTTTTTCGGCCCAATAGCTCTCGTCGGTCAGCGGCTGATAGACCAGGGCTTGGGTGATTTCAGTGCCACCACCGGGTTTCTTTTCCTCGACCGCGATGCTGATCGAGAAATGCGGAATGCCGTGCAAGAAGTTGCTGGTGCCGTCGAGCGGGTCGACGATCCAGCGCGGCTTGTCGGGATTGCCCTCGATCTCTCCGCCCTCCTCGAGCAGCATGCCCCAGTCGGGGCGCGCGGCGCGCAATTCCTCGACGATGGTTTCTTCGGCACGCTTGTCGGCGAGGCTGACAAAATCAGCGGGAGCCTTGCGGCTGACCTGCAATTGCTCGACCTCGCCGAAGTCGCGGCGCAGCCGCGGCGCCGCCCGCCGGGCCGCTCGCTGCATCACGGTGATCAGACCCGAATGCGAAACCATCCGCTATTCTGCCCGCCGGACATATTCCTGGCTGTAAACGTCGACCACGATCCGCGTCCCCGCGCCGATATGCGGCGGGACCATCACCCGGACGCCATTGTCGAGCATTGCCGGCTTGTAGCTCGATGAGGCCGTTTGGCCCTTCACCACCGCGTCGGCCTCGACGATCAGCGCTTCGACGGTGTCGGGCAATTGGACCGAGATCGGCCGCTCGTCGTAGAGTTCCATGACCACGTCCATGCCGTCTTGAAGGAAGGCGGCGGCGTCGCCGAGCAGGTCATTGGGCAGGCTGATCTGCTCGTAGGTTGCCTTGTCCATGAAGGTCAGCATGTCGCCTTCCGCGAACAGGAACTGGAAATCCGTGGTGTCGAGCCGAACCCGCTCGACCGTCTCGGCGGAGCGGAATCGGACATTGTTCTTGCGGCCGTCGATAAGGTTCTTCATTTCGACCTGCATGTAGGCGCCGCCCTTGCCCGGCTGGGTGTGCTGGATTTTGACCGCGCGCCAGATGCCTCCTTCATATTCGATGATGTTGCCGGGACGAATGTCCACGCCGCTGATCTTCATGCTGTCCGGACCTTCAAAGAACCGCTCGGGCGAAACGCCAACGGCGATAGGGATTGCGGGCGGCGTCTAGCGGCTGGCCTGCTGACCGGCAAGCAACGGATAGGGGTTGATCGCGCTGCCCTGATACCATTTGTCACCCGGGTTCATGCGATTAATCGCGAAGTGCAAGTGCGGACCCGCGGGGTTGGCGTTGCCGCTGAAACCGACGAAGCCGACCGGTGCTCCGCGCAGCAGGTGCTGGCCTTCAATGAGGCCCGGCGCATAGGCGCTGAGATGCGCGTAATAATAGATCCAGCGGGTGTCGTCGGAGCGGACATAGACGCTGTTGCCGCCGCCGCCCTTGCTGAAAAAGATCTTTTCAACCCGGCCCGGGGCGGCGGCGATCACCGGGCGGCCGACCGGGGCCATGATGTCGATCGCGTCGTGGACGCGCGCGCCGCCCGCCCGGGCCTGAGTAAAGGTATCAACCAGCTCCTTGGGCTTGACCCCGACGACCGGCAGAGCGAGGCCCGCCGGGCCGATTTCGACCCCTTCGGCAATCGCGACCGGCGGACCGCCCGCGGGATCGACCGTGGCGATGTCACCGGCGGGCGCGACCGTGCCGTTCGGACCGGTCGGCGCCGACTTGATGTTGTAAGCAAACACCCAGAACGCGCTCACCAATACCCCGGTCACAACCGCGGTCGAGGCGATGGCGAAGCCGCGCGCCACGGGTCAGGCCTGGAAGATCGCCGTGAAGCCCGGTTTCAGCATTCGGGACAAGCGCAGCACATCCCAGTTGGTCATGCGGATGCAGCCGCTGGATTCGGCGCGGCCGATGGTCTGCGGCTCGTTGGTGCCGTGAATGCCGTAATGCTCCTTGGTCAGGTCGAGCCAAGCTACGCCGACGGGGCCATTGGGCCCGGGCGGAAGGGTAACCTCCTTGTCGGTCTTCGGGTTGTTGAGCAATTTCGGCTGATATTTGAACGGCGGCAGGAAGGCGTAAGTGGTCGCCTTCCACGTGCCGATCGGCAGCGGGTATTCCTTCGAGCCCATGGTCACGGGAAAAGCAGCGACCAATTTCGCGGCCGAGCTGCCAGCGCTCTGATCACCGCTGGTTTCCGGACCACTACCGCTGCCGGACGGCGAGCCGCGATAGACCTTGAGCACGCCCTCGCTTTTGTCGACCACGACATAATTGCCCTGGGGTTGCTGCGCGTCGATGTTGAGGGCGTTGAGCACAGCCCCGCCATTGCCCTGGACGCCCGCATATTCGCGTGACGTCGGGACGACGTTGGGCAAGCGCAGCTCCTCACCCAAACCAATCAGCTTGTCGGGACCGTTGAGCGCGACGAGCGTGTCCGGAGTCGTGTGATATCGCTCGGCGAGCTTCTCGAGCATGTTACGGTAGCCGAGGAACTTCAGCTCCGCCTGCGCTTCGGGGCTCTTGGGGAACGGATAGACATATTGGCTGCGAACGTCGTCGGCCGCGAGCTTGACCATGACCGTCGATGGCCGATTAACATCGATTAGCGCCCGCCGCGTATCACCGTCGAGCTTGCCGGTAGTCTTGAGCCCGCGCGATTCTTGAAAACTGCTCAGCGCAAGTTTGAAGGATTCGCCTTCCTTGCCATCGATCACCCCCGGCGAGAAACCGTGCGCCGACATCAGCACCTGCGCGTGGAACAGCTCGCCCTTGATCGGCGACCCGGGGGTGCCCGGGGCGACCCACGGTTTTGAACTGCCCGAAGCGGGCTGGGCCGCGGCGGAATTTGCCGGGGTCTGACCGGTCTGGGCGATTGCGACGGCGGCAGTGGCGATGGCTGACACGCCCAACGCAAAACGGGATGATCTCGACAGCACGCAACTCTCCTTAAGGCAATATTTGTTTCCTCTTGAACGATGGAGCCGCCACTAGTTTCCATGACCGCCGCCCCGGCCGCGCGAAAGCCAGGGCCGGGTTTCGTCGAGTTCTCCTTCGGGACTGGCGCCGG
>JBDSBX010000187.1:0-2709 GCA_039921365.1 Sphingomicrobium sp.
GACCTGCTTAGGCGGGCAGTTTTAACTTCAAGTTCAGTAACATAGAAGTGCTCGCCGAGCAGCGGGCGCTTCGTTGTGTCTGCGGTCGGTGAGTAAATCCAGGGCCCTCGCCGGATTAGCGAAGAAGCCTGCACCTTGGGGCAGTCGGATCGAGCGAACACAGGTCCGACTCGGCGCGAATCACCGGCTTAAATTCGATCGATTGGCGGGCCCGCGCCGGTTGCTTCGACAGCCTGCCGCTAACTCAACCGCTCGTGGACGACCTTGCCGCCGCGCGTCAGGCGCGTGCCTTTGACCAGTTCATCGTCGTCCGGAAGGACCGGCTTGCCGGCGTCCTTTTCCCAAAAGGCGCTGAGGAAATTGTAGACATTGCGGGCGAACAGCGCCGAAGCATCGGCGGGCAGGCTGCGCGCCAGATTACCGGCGCCGATGATCGTCACGCCATGCCGCTGGATGCTTTGCCCGGCGACACAGCCCTCGACATTGCCGCCGGCCTCGACGGCGAGATCGACGACGATGCTGCCCGGCCGCATGGTCGCCAGTTGCGCGTCGCTGATCAGCCGCGGCGCCGGCTTGCCCGGGATGAGTGCGGTGGTGACGACGATGTCCTGCTTGGCGATGTGGCTGGACACTAGTTCCGCCTGGGCTAGTTGATATTCGGCTGACATTTCCGTCGCATAGCCGCCCGCGCCCTCGCCCTCGATGCCCGCGACATTCTCGACGAAGACCGGCTTGGCGCCGAGCGAAAGAATCTGCTCGCGGGTAGCCGAGCGGACATCCGTCGCGCTGACCTGGGCGCCCATCCGGCGCGCGGTGGCGATCGCCTGCAGGCCGGCGACCCCGACGCCCATGACGAACACCTTCGCCGGACTGATCGTGCCAGCCGCGGTCATCATCATCGGAAAGGCGCGACCGAACGCGTCAGCGGCCTCGATGACCGCCTTGTAACCGGCAAGATTCGACTGCGACGACAGCACGTCCATCGACTGCGCCCGGGAAATTCGCGGCATCCACTCCATCGCCAGCGCTTCCAGCCCCGCCTTGGCAAAGGCGCCAATGGCATCGCGGCGCGCAAGCGGGTCCAAAGCGCCGATCAGCAGCGCCCCCGCTTCGACCCCGGTGAGCGTGGCCGGATCTGGCCCGAGAACGCAAAGAATGGCTTGGGCATCCTTGAGCACCTCGGTTCGTGACCCGACGACTGCCCCCGCCGCCTCGAAATCTGTATCGGCGATCATCGCCTGCTCGCCAGTGCCGCGTTCGACGGCAACCTTCGCTCCCAAAGCGGTGAATTTCTTCACCGTCTCGGGAATCGCGGCACAGCGCGTCTCGCCCGAAGCCGACTCCTTGATGACCGCAATTTTCATGATGGGTAAGGCGCGTCCTTAAAGGATAAACAGGACGAGCAGGCCGATCGCAAAGGCCACTATCGCGGCATATTTGAACAGCCGGGTGAACTCCGAATAACCGTGCATATGAGCCTTGAAATCGTCCGATGACGACCTGTCGCTGGCGGGCTCGATGGCCATGCTGTTCCCCTTAAATTCGGCGGCAATTGGGCGTCATAACAAGCCGAGTAGCGACGCCCAAGTCCTTAAGCGCCCCTTTACTCCTGTCGGCTATAACCATCGTCATGAAAGCGGAACGGATTAGCGAGTGCCGGACTCGGTCGCTCTTGCTGCTGGATGCGGACCCGGACGAGCGCCGGCTGGTATCGGCGATCGCCGGCCGTGCCGGCTGGAGCGTCGTCGGCGCCGCCGATGGCGAAACGGCCATTGGCCTGTTGCAGGGTCCGCACGGCCGCGAAGTCCAGGCCGCGCTGCTCGGCAGCTGGAACGGTGAAACCGGTCCCGACCTCATCGCTTTGCTCCACTCGTGCCGCGAAAAACTGCCGATCATCGTCGTTGCCGACGGAGAATCGGTCCCGCTCGCCGTCGAGGCGATGCGCGCCGGAGCGAGCGACTTTCTCAGCCGCCCGGTCGTCCAGGAACGGCTGCTCGAGGCGCTGGCCGCCAATTCGGACCGCCGCCGCGCCGCTGGCGAGCTTGCTCCCGTCACCGAGAAGCTGGCCCCCGAACTTTCGCTGGAGCAACTGGTCGGCGCCGCGCCCGATTTCCGCGCCACGCTGGCCGTCGCCGCCAAAGCCGCGCGCAACCGTTTGCCGATCCTCATCGTCGGCGAGCCGGGCACCGGCAAGGAAACCTTTGCCCGCGCCATCCACGCCGCCAGCCTGCGAGCCCGTGGCACGCTGGTCACCGTCGATTGCAAGGCGATCCCGGCCAACATCATCGACAGCGAGCTGTTCGGTCACGAAAAGGGTGCATTCCCCGGCGCCTTCGCATCCCGGACCGGGCGGATTATCGAAGCCGATGGCGGCACCCTGCTGCTCGACGAAATCTCCGCTTTGCCGGCTGAAACCCAGCAAATGCTCGATCGTGTGCTGGCCACCGGCGAAGTGCGCCCGGTCGGCTGCAACGGCAGCAATTCAGTCGATGTGCGAATCATCGCGACCGCGAGCCGGCCGCTGCCCGACGAG
Source organism: Sphingomicrobium sp. (assembly GCA_039921365.1). Taxonomy (GTDB): domain Bacteria; phylum Pseudomonadota; class Alphaproteobacteria; order Sphingomonadales; family Sphingomonadaceae; genus Sphingomicrobium. The sequence continues at coordinate 2,534 of JBDSBX010000187.1, forward strand.
TTCGATCCGGGCCTGTCGCAACGGCTTGGCGCAACGGTGGTTACCCTGTCGCCGCTGCGCGACCGCAGCGGCGACATTCCCGCCCTCGCCCGGCATTTGTTGGCCCGCTTTTCCGAACAGACCGGCCTGCGCCAATTGTCGATCGGCAATGACGCACTGGCGGTGTTGATGCGCTA
>JBDSBX010000188.1:0-4358 GCA_039921365.1 Sphingomicrobium sp.
GCCTTGTTCGAGGCGCTGGTCGGGGTCGCCCGCCAGCCACACTGGTTTGTCGAGGGGCAATTGCCGGATACGATCGACGGCCGATTCGCAGGTTTGGCAACGATGGTTGCGCTCGCCACTGTTCGCCTCGAGCGCGGCGGCGATCCTGCCCGTAGCGCCGCGGTGGCGCTGACCGAACGCTTCGTCGAGGCGATGGACGCCGAGCATCGGCAGTTGGGGATCGGCGACCCCACCGTCGGCAAGACGGTCCGCAAGCTGGTCTGCGCGCTCGACCGGCGGGTGTCGCTGTGGCGGCGAACGCTTGACGATGGCGGTGGCTGGGATGAGGCCATTCGGTTCAGCCTTTTCCGCAATGCGTCACCCGACCGCCCAGCCCTTGATCATTGCGACACGGCGGTACGCGAGGTTTGGGCCAGGCTTGAGGCGACACCGGACGACGCCCTGGCCAACGGGAGGTTCGAATGATCGAGGATTTTGCTCACCGGCTGTCGCTCGACCGGATCCGCGACGGCGAGCGCATCGACCTCGTCGCCGACGATGGAGAACGCCGGGCGATCGCCGAGCGGCTGGGCCTGCCGTCGCTCGCCCGGCTGGATGCGCATGCCTGCCTGGCCGTGGACGGTCACAAGGTCCGCGCCACCGGTCGAGTCGCGGCCGCGCTCGAGCAGCGCTGCGTTGTCACCGGCGACCCCGTCGTGACGCACATCGATGAGGCGTTCGATATTGCTTTCGTGCCGGAGCCGCGGATCGGACCTGACGAAGAGGTCGAGCTGCGGCCCGAGGATTGCGAGATGGTCTTCCATGACGGCATCACCATCGACCTTGGCACGGCGATCGCCGACACGCTGGCGCTGGGCCTCGACCCTTACCCGCGCAGCGCGTCGGCCGAGGCGGCGCTGCGCGAAGCCGGGGTGATGAGCGAAGAGGAAGCCGGGCCGTTCGCGGTGCTTGCCAAACTCAGGAAGGACCTCGGCGGCAACGACGCATAGGCTGCTTAGAACGGGACGTCGTCGTCCAGGTCGGTGTCGAACGCTGCCGGCTGCGGGCGCGACTGGGACGGCGATCCGCCGCCACCGGAAAAGCCCCCGCCGTCGTCGCCATAGTCGCCGCCGCCGCCGCCGCGCGAGCCACCGCCGCCATCGCCGCGGCCTTCGAGCATGGTCATCGCGCCCCGGAACTTCTGGAGCACGACCTCGGCGATCTTTTGCTTGGCGCCTTTGGTATCGTCATATTCGCGATACTGCATGGCGCCCTCGATATACACTTTGGCGCCCTTCTTGAGGTAGCGCTCGGCAACTTCGCCGATCTTTTCGTCGTAGATGACGACATTATGCCATTCGGTCTTTTCCTTGCGATCGCCGCTGGCCCGGTCGTTCCAGGTTTCCGACGTGGCGAGACTGAATTTTACGACCTTGCCGCCGTTCTGAAATGAGCGCGACTCGGGGTCCCTGCCCAAATTGCCGACCAGAATTACCTTGTTGACCGATCCGGCCATCGTCGCATCTCCTCAAATTCGCGCCACGAATAGGCCAGCGCGAACCGGTTAGTCACCCCCCTCCTTTATGCGGCGGGCATAGGGTCCGCGTGCCGCTTGGTGGCCGACCGAAATCCCCAGACGACGGCGGCCAGCATGGCAATCTGGGTGGCTACAGACTCAACCGTCGGGAACAGGCCAAGCATCGCGATTCGCGGCATCGCGTTCAACGGCGTGATGGAAATCATGCCGGCTTCCTGGAGCGCACCGACGCCCTTGCCGGCGAGGACGACGGTCAGGATGGCGATGAGAAGCGCGCTATATTTGAAGAACTCGGTGATCGGCAGCGTCCGGCTGAAGCGCAGCATCGCCCAGGCGATGATTGCCAGCAAAGCGATCGCCGACAGTGCGCCGGCAAGAATCGTCGCGCCATTATCGGGCGTCCACAGCGCGGCGTAGAACAGGATCGTCTCGAACACCTCGCGGTAGACGACGATGAAGGCGAGCCCGAACAGGAACCACGCCGAGCCACGCGACAGCGCGCCTTGCATCTTTTCGCGGATGTAGCGGCGCCATTCTTCGGCCTGGCTTTTGCCGTGCATCCAGATGCCGACCGACAACAGGATGATTGCGGCGAGGAGCGAACCGAAGCCTTCGGTCAACTCGCGGCTCGCGCCGCTGATCCCGATCGCGTAGGTCGCGACCGCCCAGGTGCCGGCGCCGGCGACCAGTGCCGCGACCCAGCCGCCGTGAACATAGGCCAGCGATTCCGATCGGTCAGCCTTGCGCAGGAAGGCGATCATCGCAACCACCACCAGCAAGGCTTCCAGCCCTTCGCGAAGAAGGATGGTCAGCGCCCCGAGGAAGGTCGAGGCGTCACTCGCCTTGTCCGGAGCCAGCGCCGTCTCGGTCGCGGCGAAGAGGCCATCGATCGCCGCGACCCGCGACCGCACCTCGGCCGGGTCCCGATTGCGTGCAATTGCCGCGCGAAGCTCGCCCATCGCCTGTTCGACCGTGGCCAGCAGAGCCGGATCGCGGGCGGAAAGCACGCCTTCGACCGGTTCGAAACCGTCGAGATAAGCGGACAGGGCCAGTTCTTTGGCCCGGGCCCGGTCGCCACGTTCGTAAGCGGCCAGGCTTTGCGCGAGCCGCTTGCGCGCAACGGTCAGCGACGGCCCTGCGGCGGCCGAAGGCGCAGCCGCGACGGCGGCGGGATTGGCTCTCAGATAGGCAATGACGGCGCCGGCCCGCTCGGCTCCCATCTTTTGCGCCAGCGCCTGTTCGGAGGCGCCGCTCAGTCCGTCGAGATCGGCGACCACGGCTTTGAGCGAGGAATCCCGCTCCCACATCGCCTTGCCTTTGGCGACTAGCGAAGCGGGGTAAGCGAAGCGGCTGGCATGAAAGGCAAGTGCCCATTTGTCTTGCGCGGGCAGGCTGGAGAAGCTGGCCATGGCCGTGCCTTCGAGGCCCTGGTCGATGACTTGGTACAATGCGAAAGGCGTGCGGTCGGCGGCGCGGGCGCGGTCGGTAAAGGCAATCGGCGGCGGGTCGAGTTTGGCTGCGATGCCTGTCTTGGCGTCGCCCTGAAGGCCATGGCAACTGGCGCAATTCTGTCTGTACAGCTGCGCGCCGCGAGCGGCGTCGGGGACGCCGGGCGGTCCTAGCGCTACCGGATAAGCGCGCAGCAATTGGGTGCCGAGCCCGCGGGCGATCCGCGCGACTTCGAGCGGCGCTGCCTTGCGCTCGACGGCCTGTCGCAGCCGGGCACTGCCAGCGAGCAATTGAGACTTGGCGGGGTTGGCGGGCAAGCCGTTGACGCGCTCTTGGACCGAAGCGGAAAATTCGCGCATTTCCGCATATTCCGACGCGCTGATCACCTTTCCGCCCGATACAGCGCCACCGTAATCAACGGCGACATAATCGAGCAGGCGCCAGGCCGTCTGGACCTCGGGCCCAGCGGCAGCTGCAGCGCCTGCGGCGAAGGCCAGGCAAACGAGGAGAATCACCCTGAGCAGGCCGGCCATTGACCGGTGATGACGAGAGATTGCCAAACGAGCGATCATGACATGGGCCTAGCATGATGCGACTAATTCGCAATAGCGGCTGGCCTGCCGCCTAACGTGGCGGGTAGCGCAACCTTCCGAGGAAGCGGGACACGCTAAGATGCTGCCCGGAACTCTTCCATGTGGCCTTCCACTTCTCGAACTTCATGACATCGTCGATGCGCCGGTCGAGGAAAGCCACGGTGTCGGCAAGCTCGTCGCTGTCATCATCGAGCCACGCTAATACGGTCGAGGCATAGAGCGCGCCAAGCGTCAGGCGCTTGGTATAATGGTTGAAGTCGGTGCTGGTGTCGCCGGCGATGCGCCACATCACATCGGCCGAGCGCCAGCCGATGCGCGCGCCGAGCGGCAGATTCTGCGGCATTGCAAGAAAAGCGAGCGCGGTCCTGACCGCTTCGCGCGCCGGCGCCATGATCTGCAATCGCTGCCACACCAGCCCGCGGATCTTGTCGCGCATTTTCATGCCCGGGACATGCTCTTCGGCCCACGCCCCGAGCGCGCGGTCGACTCCGTGGATATAGCAATCGATCAGCCCGCTTTTGGTCTTGGGCATCGCCAGCCGCGCTTGAACCGGGTCGAGACCGAGTTGCCCGGCGGCGCTGTCCACCGCAGCGCGAGTCCAGCCGTCGAACACCGCATTCTCACCGACCGCGAGCGCCAGGCTGCGGCGCAGCTGCTCGAGCGGGGAAAGGGTCGCCATCGCGTTCAACTGGGCTCGGCCTCGCGTTTGCGCAAGCCCCGATCGGGCAGGCGCACAAGGACCAGCGCACTGGCGATGGCGAGCGCGCCGATGGCGTCGGTCAGGGACAGGGTTTCACGAT
>JBDSBX010000189.1:0-8769 GCA_039921365.1 Sphingomicrobium sp.
CAACGTCGATCATGGGACCCATGAACGGCGCCGGGTCGGCGAACGGTTCGGCGACAATCAGGCGAGCGATCAGCTTCTGGACGGCCGCGAGCAGCGGACCTTCCTTGCCGTCCTCGACAATCAGCCGCCGCGCCGCGGTGCAGCGTTGCCCCGCGGACAGATAGGCCGACTGGACGACGATGGTCGCGGCGGCGTCCAGGTCGGCGGCGTCCCACACCACCAGCGGGTTATTGCCGCCAAGCTCGAGCGCGAGGATCTTGTGGGGAGCGTCGGCGAATTGCTTGTGCAAGGCGCGCCCGGCACGCGCTGAACCGGTGAACAGCAGCCCGTCGATGCCCGGCTGTGAAGCCAAGGCGCGGCCCTCATCCGGCCCGCCGATCAGCAGTCGGACAACGCCTTCGGGGACGCCCGCGGCATGGAAGCAATCGACCAGGAACGCGCCGGTCGCCGGAGTTTTCTCGGAGGGTTTGAAGACGATTGCATTGCCGGCGATCAGCGCCGGGACGATGTGCCCGTTGGGCAGATGCGCGGGAAAATTGTACGGGCCGAGCACCGCGAGGACGCCATGTGGCTTGTGGCGGACCGCAATCTTGTTGCCAAGCGCGGCCTCGAGCTTCCGCTGTGGGGTTCGCTCGGAATAAGCGTTGATCGAAATCTGGACCTTGTTGATCACCGCCGCGACCTCGGTCTTGGCTTCCCAGAACGGCTTGCCGGTCTCGCGGGCGATCAAGGTGGCGAACTCGGCCTCGCGCTGGCGGGCGACGTTTGCGAAACGGAGCACGGCTTCGCTGCGATAGGACAACGAGTGAGCCGCCCAGGGAACGGCTGCGGCGCGCGCGGCGGCGACCTCTACGCCCGCGTCGCCAATCTCCCCCGACCAGATTTCGGTGCCGGTCGCCGGCTCTGTCGACACCAGTTTTTTCGCCATTGGCTGGAGCGCTCCCACGAACTTGACTGCGGCGTCAAGCCGGGGCGGTCGTGGACTCGGTCATTGCGTCGCCCATCCGGCGGATTGCGGCGACCTTGGCTTCGAACGGAGTCCAGTCGTCGTGTTCGGCGATTGCCGCCCAGATGGCCTCGACTTCATCGATGGCCATCGAACAAGGCTCGGGGTCGGACCAGTAAGGATGGGTGGCGGGCGCCGCGCGTCCGGCCAGAGCCGCGGCCAGCGCCCGGAACTGCGGTGACGGATAGCGTGCTGCACCGGGGTCGCGCCCACCGCGCCAGTCGAAGAAGATGCGGTCGATTGACGCCTCGCGCGACTGCAGCGCCGTCATCAACGCGGCGGCCAGCAGACGGTCGCCGTTGCCCGGCGCAATGCCTAGGCGCTTGAGAAGCGCCCGAATGAGCGCCAACTCGAAGCGGTCGCTCCAGTCCGTCAATACGGCGGACAGCGCCGGCGCGTCGGTGACTTGCGCCAAGGCACCGGCCAGCTGGGCCAGGTCCCAGTGAATCGCCTCGGGCTGGCGGCCAAAGGCATAGAGGCCGTGGTAATCGAAATAAGCGGCGGTGAAATCCGCGTCCCACTCGGGCGTGAAGCGCCATGGGCCATAGTCGAAGCTCTCTGCCGTAATGGCGATGTTGTCGCTGTTGAGGACGCCGTGGACGAAGCCAACGGCGAGGTAGCTGGCGGCGAGGTTGGCGGTGGCCCCGGCGATCAGGTCGAACAGGCGGAGCGCGTTGTCGGCGCCGGCGTCCGTGGGTTGCTCGCCGTAGAGATTGACGAGGCAGTAACGGACCAGCTTGTCGATGTTGTCCCCTTCGCCGAAGAAGGCGAGGCGCTGGAAGCTGCCGATGCGGATGTGTCCGTGGCCAAGGCGGGTGAGGACCGCCGAACGGGTCGGGGAGGGCTCGTCGCCGCGAACCAGATCTTCGCCGGTCTCGAACAATGCAAAGGTCTTCGACGTGTTGACGCCCAGCGCTTCGAGCATCTCAGTGGCGAGCACTTCGCGAACGCCGCCCTTGAGCGTCAGGCGGCCGTCAGCGGTGCGGCTGTAAGGGGTAGTGCCGGAACCCTTGGTGCCGAGATCGAGCAGACGATCGCGCCCTTGTTCTGCAGGGAAGGCGTCGCGAAGCTGGGCAAAGAGGAAGCCGCGGCCATCGCCGATGTCGGGATTGTACACGCGGAACTGATGCCCGTGGTAGCGCAGGGCGAGCGGTTGATTGAGATTGCCGGGGAGGGGCGCGAAGCGGCAGAAATGCTTTGCCCAGGCGGGCTCGTCGAGGTCGCCGAGGCCGACGCGGCCGGCCCAGCGCCGATTGAGGAAGCGAGGAATGGCCTTCGGAAATCGCGCCGGTTCGACCGGATCGTAGAAGTCCGGTCCGAGGTCGAGGATTTTGGGGCCGGGCAGAAAGGTAGGCGTCATTCCCGCGGCCCTCGCACGGGGCGCTCGCTCGACGCAAGCGCCCCCCGCGGCCCCGATCAATAGCGAGCGGTCAGCTTGAGCATCACCGTCCGCGGCGCGCCGTAATAGACAGTGCGAATGCCGCCGACCGACGAGAATTCCTGAGCGCGGTCTTATAGGCTTTCTTGGTCAGGTTCTGGCCGTAGAGCCCGATGGCGAAATTCTTGTTGGCCAGTTCGTAGACAATCCGCGCGTCGTACAACCAGTAGCCCTTCTGGAAGAGGCCGGGGACCTCGGTTGTGCCGTTGCCGGCAATCAGAAAGGTGTTGTCGACCGCAAGTGCAGTGCGCGACTTGTAGCGCGTCTGGCCGCCGATGGTGACGCCGCCGGCCCCACCGAGATCGAACGCATATTGAGCGCCACCGCGAAGCGTCCATTTGGGCGCGAAGGCCGGGGTCTGGAAGGCGCGGCTGCCGCCGGTCGTGACAAAACGGACGTCGTCGAATTCCTTATACTCGGCGTCCAAGTAGCCGAGCTGGCCATCGATCAGCAGGCCAGCGACAGGGGTCCATGCGGCCTCAAGCTAGGCGCCGCGAATGCGCATCTTGCCGGCGTTGAGCACCGAAAGCTTTGGCGACGGCAGGCCGGTGACCGGATCCGTATCGAGCCCCGAGACGCGCGCCTGAAAATCCTTGTAATTGTTATGAAAGACGGCTCCGCTGAGCCGAAGCTGGTTGGCAATACTGGTCTTAAAGCCCGCTTCGTAGGACCAGACGGTCTCGGGGTCATATTTGGAAGACTCGGCGACCGTGTTGGCGCGGCCGTTGAACCCGCCCGACTTGAACCCCTTGGCAACCCGGGCATAGACCATGGTTGACGGAATCACCTGCCAGTCGATGCTCGCCATCGGCGACCAGTCGCTCCATTTCCCCTTGGGCGGCGCGAAAGCGTAGGTCGAGTTGAAACCCGGCAACAGAGAGAAAAAGGTGCTTGTCGTGCGGAAATAATCCTTGGTTTCCTTGGTTTAGCGCAAGCCGGCCGAGACCCGCACCGTCGGCACGACTTCGAAGCTGCCGTTAACGTAGGCGGCGTAGCTCTTCGTGGTCAGGTCATCGTCGACAGTGCGCAGGAACCCGCTGTTGAAAAATGCCGGTCCGAGCAAATCATCGGCATAGGCCTCCTGGTGCGAGCCGATATCTTCCTTGAGATAATAGAGGCCGGCGACGCCGCTGAACCGCGGTCCGCTGTAAGTGGCCTGGAATTCCTGGCTGAGCTGATGCTGGTCGACATTCACCTGGACGTCGCCGACTTCATATTGAGTCGCGTCGATGTCGAGGAAATCGCGCGTCTTTAAATTGCGGTAGGCGGTGACCGACTTGAGCGTCAGCGCGTCGGTCACGTCCACCGCGGCAGTGCCGGCAAAACCGTAGTGCCGAAGCTTGGTCGAGTTGGGCAATTGCGGGCTGGTCCGCCCACGCCAGTGATAAGGCGTCGTCGGGTTGGACACGACCAGCGTGCCCCCCGAAAAGGTGGTCAGATTGTTGAGCGGCCGACCGACGTTGAGAGCGGCATCATCGTGGGAATAGTCCGCGGTCAAGTCGACGCGCACTGTGCTGCTTGGGGTGAAGGCCAGGGCGCCGCGCGCGCCGATGCTGTCCTTGTCGCTGTAGCGGCGATCGAGCACTTCATCCCGGACGTAGCCGTCGTGGGTCGATCGCATGACCGCGAAGCCGGCGGCGAGCGTCGACGAAACCCGGCCGGAAGCTGCGCCCTTGAGGTCGAACTGGCCGTCATTGCCGACAGCGATCGAGCCGTTGGCGCGCAAGGTCTGCCCAGGGCGGCGGCTGACGAACTTGATCGCGCCGCCGATGGTGTTCTTGCCGTATAGCGTGCCTTGCGGCCCGCGCAGCACCTCGATCCGCTCGACGTCGAGCAGGTCGAGCTGGTTGCCGCGAATTCGGCTGAAATATACGTCGTCGACATAGACACCGACCGCCGGGTCGAAGGTCTGGAGAGCGTCGGGCTGACCGATGCCACGGATGTAGATGTTGGTGGCGTTGGAGGAGCCGCGGCCCTGAACGATGTTGAGGTTCGGCACGGCACCCTGAAGCGCCGTGGTGTCAGTTGCCTGAAGCCGGTCGAGCGCGCGTTCGTTGAACGAGGAGACGGCGGCGGGAACGCGCTGCAGAAATTCTTCGGTCCTTCGGGCAGTCACGACGATGTCGCCGGTTGCGCTGTCCTGGCCTTCCGCATCGGCGGCGGCGGTCGCTTCCGGGGCCGGCGGCTGCGACGCGGCGTCAGCATTGGTTTGCTCGACCGACTGTGCCAGAGCCGGTGCCGCGGCGAGTGCAATGGCGGCCGCGCCGACAAGCAAAGAAGCGCGCGTGATTATTGTGGAACGATTCATGTTTAGTCCCCTCTCAGGCTCGGTTCCCCAACCGCCAACAGCCTGTCTGTCGGACGTCGTAATGAAAGTTGAACCGACTTTCAACTTAGTTTATTGAGCGCAGCGGGGGATCTGATTTGGCGAGCACCATCACAGCGCGCAATGGCGGCGCGAAGCGAAGCCGGGCGATCGCACCGCGCAAAACAGCGGAAGCGGTGGCGTCGGTTCAAGCCAGCGACGGCAAGGCGCCGCGCACTGCTCGCGGCGAAAAGACGCTGCGCAAAATCCTAACGGCGGCCCTCGAAGAGTTCGGCGAGCGCGGATTTTCCGAAGCATCGATCGTCGGCATCACCAGCCGTGCCAAGGTCGCTCTCGGGACGTTCTACACCTACTTCGACAGCAAGGAGGAGCTTTTCCAGGCTCTGGTGCGAGACATGTCAGCGCAGGTCCGCGATCACGTTGCTCCGGTCTTGACCAGCGGTACCGGCGACGGCCTCGATCGCGAACGCCGCGCGCTCGCCGCTTTCCTGCGCTTCGCCGCCGAGCACAAGCAGGTTTACCGCATCATCGACGAAGCTGAATTCGTCGATCCGAAAGGCTTTCGAAAGCACTACGAAACGACGGCAGTGAGGATCGCGGCACGACTTGCTGACGCGGCGGCGCGGGGTGAATTGCGCGAGGATGAATCGCCGCTTGCACTGGAAGCGATCGCCTGGGCCTTGATGGGCGCCAACGTGTTCCTCGGCCTTCGCTTCGCAGTGTGGGGGCAGAGCGACCCGGATGAGGTCGCGGCGATCACCAATCGATTGATTCGACATGGCCTTGGAGCGCCCTGAAATGCCGAACGATTCACCAGCGGTTGGCGTCGAGGCGAAGAGCTGGACGGATTGTCACTGGACGAGCCGCGACGGGCTCAGCCTTTATTATCGCGACTATGCCGGACCGGCCGACGCGCCGCCGATCCTCTGCCTGCATGGCCTGACCCGCAATTCGCGCGATTTCGGAGAGTTTGCCGAGCGCTATGCCGGCGCCTGGCGGATTATCGTCCCCGACTTTCGCGGGCGCGGGCTGAGCGATCGCGATCCGGTGCCGGCGCACTATTTGCCAACGACTTATGCCGCCGACGTCGTGCAACTGCTCGACGAGCTGGCGATCGAACAAGCGGTGTTTGTCGGGACCTCGCTGGGCGGGCTGGTCACCATGCTGATCGCCGCCACTCGGCCCCAGCGGATCGCGGCGACCGTCCTCAATGATATCGGGCCCGAGCTCGACCAAAGCGGGATCGACCGGATCCGCACTTATGTCGGCAGGGCCGTGCGCTTCCGCGATTGGGACGAGGTGGCCGAATATATGGCCGGGGTCAGCCGTCGGCTGCCAGCCTCGAACAGCCACGACGACTGGCTGCGCGCGGCGCGGCGGGTCGCCAGGGAGGACGGCGACGCGATCATCTTCGATTACGACCTGGCAATCGCCGAGCCGTTCAACCAGCGCAACGACGGCGGCGCGACGTTCGACCTGTGGCCGCTGTTCCACAAGCTCGAAGGTGCGCCGTTGCTGATTGTCCGCGGCGAGCTCAGCGATCTGCTGTCGCCATCGGCGGCGCAAGCCATGGTCGAGGCGCATCCGGATGCCGAACTGGCGACCGTGCCCGGGGTTGGCCATGCGCCCGAGCTGCACGAGCCGAAAGCCGTCGCCGCGATCGACCGGCTGCTCGCAAAGGTCGCTCGAGCAGGCCGATCTCGGGCCTAGTCCGAACTGTCGCTTAGTCGCTTTGCGAGCGCGGTCGCTTGCCGCGGGCTGCGGGTGGCAATGAACAGCGTGTCATCGCCGCAAACCGTGCCGACCACGTCGGGCAGTTCGGCCTGGTCGAGCGCGACGCCAATAAGATGGGCAAGACCGGGCGGGGTGGTGATGACGACCAGATTGCCAGCCGGATCGATCGAGCGCGCCCACTCGGCGACCAGGCCGGACAGCCGCCGGCCGGCCCAGTCGTTGATCCCCACCGCGTCGGGCAGGGCGTAGCTGATCGCGCCGCCCTTGCGGACCTTGACCGCGCCGAGCTGGTCGAGGTCGCGCGATACGGTGGCCTGAGTCACCGCAAATCCCTGGCCGCGGAGCTTGGCCGCCAGTTCGTCCTGGCTGGTCAACGAACCCGCGCGGATCAGCTCCGCGATAGCGCGCCGCCGCCGCTCCCGAGCGTCTTTTGTGCCAATCGCCACTGTCGTCTCCAATGTCCATGCAGGTTATTGCATAATTATTCAAATATGTGAATAGGGCATCATCGTGATTCGGACCGCCATCCTTGGGGCTTCCGGCTATGTCGGCGGCGAACTATTGCGGCTTTGTGCCGGGCAAGGAGGGGTCGGGACCATGGTCAAGCAAGAGGCAAGCTCGTGAAGGATCTGCTCGTCATTCGCGACCTCGACCGGGCCGACCTCGAGCAGATCCTGGCTTTGTCCGCCGATCGGCTGGCCGAGCGCCCGCTCGCCGGCCAGGGCGTCGCGCTCTATTTCGAGAAACCAAGCGCTCGAACTCGCAATTCGATGGAGATGGCCGCGGTGCAACTGGGTGCGCACCCGGTCTATCTGCAGCGCGACGAGCTCGGGATCGGGTCGCGCGAGAGTGCCGCCGACGTCGCTCGGACGCTCGCTTGTTACTATTCGGTGATTGCCGCGAGGGTCAAAGACCATGCGGTGCTCGACGAGATGGCGGCGGCGACTGAGGTGCCGGTTCTCAACATGCTGTCCGACAGCGATCATCCGCTGCAGGCGCTGGCCGACATGCTGACCGTCGACCAGTTGATCGGACGAATCGAGGGAGCACGGATCGCCTTCATCGGCGAGGCCAACAATGTCGCCCGTTCGCTGGCCGAGGCGTGCAGCCTGCTCGGCGCCGAGCTGACGGTCGCGAGCCCGGCGGGCTATGGCTTCGACGCGCCGCTGCCCGGCGTCCGGCAGGTCGAGGATCCGGCGCAGGCGGTTGCCAAGGCGGACATCGTCTACAGCGACGTCTGGGTGTCGATGGGCCAGGATAATGAAGCCGACGCCCGCCGAGGAGTTTTCGCCAGGCACATTGTCGATGCCGAACTGATGGCCCGGTCCAATGACGCCTGGTTCATGCACTGCCTGCCGGCGCGGCGCGGCGAAGAGGTCTCGGCGGAAATTATCGATGGCCCGCGATCGGCGGTATGGCGGCAGGCGGAGAATCGCATGCACAGCGCGCGCGCGGCTCTCCTGTGGTTGACCGGGGCGGCATGAACCTATGACCAGCAAGCGCAAGAAAGTGGTGCTCGCCTATTCGGGCGGACTGGACACGTCAATCATCCTCAAATGGCTGCAGACCGAGCTCGACGCCGAGGTCGTGACCTTTACCGCCGATATCGGCCAGGGGGATGAAGTCGAGCCGGCGCGCGCCAAGGCCGAGTTGCTCGGCGTGAAACCCGAAAACATCTTCGTCGAGGATTTGCGCGAGGAATTCGTCCGCGACTTCGTCTTCCCGATGTTCCGCGCCAACACGCTCTACGAGGGGCAATATCTGCTCGGGACCGCGATCGCCCGGCCGCTGATCGCCAAGCGCCAGATCGAAATTGCGCGCGCGGTCGGCGCCGACGCGGTGTGTCACGGCGCGACCGGCAAGGGCAATGACCAGGTCCGCTTCGAGCTTGGCTATTATGCGCTGCAGCCTGACATCGAAGTCATCGCGCCGTGGCGGCAATGGGCGTTCACCGGCCGCGAGCAGCTGATCGACTTCGCCGAAAAGCACCAGATCCCGATCGCCAAGGACAGGCGCGGCGACGCGCCTTTCTCAATCGACGCCAATCTCCTGCACTCGTCGTCCGAAGGCAAAGTGCTCGAGGATCCGGCCGCGCCAGCGCCCGAATATGTCCACCAACGCACGCTGTCGCCGCAAGACGCGCCCGACCAAGCGACCATCATCGCCGTGGATTTCGTGGCCGGCGACCCGGTCGCGATCGACGGCGAGCAATTGTCGCCAGCGGCGCTGCTGACGCGGCTGAACCGCCTCGGCCACGACCATGGC
>JBDSBX010000190.1:0-4334 GCA_039921365.1 Sphingomicrobium sp.
GCCTCGCTTTGTCGGTGACGTTCATGGGCCTGGCCGCCAACTACGTCGCTCGGCTGATCCAGCGCTATCATTGGATCGCCTGGGCCGGCCTGGTGATGATCCTCTACGTCGCGGTGACGATGATCTATGAAGGCTGGGTCGGCGGCGAGCATGTGCTGGGCTTGAGAAACGCCATCGGCCTCGGTTAGGGCCGCGCCATGGACTTCGCCGCCCTCCTGACCCCGCAAGCGATCGGCGTTTTCTTCGAAATCCTGATGATCGACATCGTACTTGCGGGGGACAATGCGATCGTCGTTGGCGCGCTCGCCGCGGGTTTACCGGCCGACCAGCGCAAGCGCGTCATCCTGATCGGCGTGCTGGCCGCGCTGGTCCTCAGGATCGCCTTCGCCCTGATGGTGACCCAGTTGTTGCAGATCGTCGGGCTGATCCTCGCTGGCGGTTTGCTGCTGCTGTGGGTCGCCTGGCGAATGTGGCGCGAGCTTCGCCACGATGTCGGCAACACCGGCTCGCCCGAGATCGAAGGCGACGAGGATTGCGGCGTTGCCCCGGCGAGGAGCTTCGGGTCGGCGGTGTGGGGCGTCGCCGTCGCCGACGTCAGTATGAGCCTCGACAATGTGTTGGCGGTCGCCGGCGCGGCCATGGACCACCCGTGGATCCTGGTCTTCGGCCTGATCCTGTCGGTCATCCTGATGGGCGTCGCCGCCAATTTTATCGCCAAATATATCGAGCGCTACCGTTGGATCGCTTATGTTGGCCTGGTGGTGATCGTCTGGGTCGCGGGCAAGATGATCTGGGACGGCTGGCACGACGTCGTGCCGCATATCGGACCGCTTCTCGCCTGACCCCCTCCCGCTTGCGTGAGGGCTCGGGGGTCGGCATGTCGTCAAACATGGACACGATCTTCGCTTTGGCGAGCGGCCGGCCGCCGGCGGCGATCGGGATTATTCGCGTGAGTGGCTCACAGGCGCATCAGGCCGCAGTGCGGATCGCCGGCGCACTTCCGCCCGCGCGTGAAGTATCGTTGCGTGAACTGCGTCATCCGGCGAACGGCGGCCTGCTCGACCGCGCGCTGGTGCTGCGTTTCGACGGACCGGCGAGTTCGACGGGCGAGGATATCGTTGAATTTCAAGTGCATGGTGGTCGAGCGGTGGCCGATGCACTGCTTGACGCCTTGGCGTCACTCGACGGCTTGCGTCTTGCTGAGCCCGGCGAATTCACTCGCCGCGCCCTCGACAACGGCCGCATCGACCTGACTGAAGCCGAGGGACTTGCCGATCTCATTCACGCCGAGACCGAGACCCAGCGCCGCGCCGCGCTGGCGCTGGCTGACGGCGGCCTTAAGCGGCAGATCGAGAAGTGGCGGGTGCAGCTGCTGGCCCTGTCGGCACAGGCGGAAGCGGCGATTGACTATGACGAGGAAGACAGCAGCGGCTGGGTCGGAAATCTATCGAGCGACTGCGGCGTATTAGCAATTGAACTCGGGCACTGGCTGTCTCGGCCCCGGACAGAGCCGCTTCGAGATGGTGTCAAAATCGTCATCGCGGGACCGCCGAATTCGGGGAAATCTAGCCTTGTCAACGCGATAGCCGGGAGTGAGCGGGCGATCGTCACCGATATTCCCGGTACTACCCGCGACCAAATCGAGGTACCGCTGGCAATCGGCGGAATCCCGGTAATGCTCACCGATACCGCGGGATTGCGGGCGACCGACGAAGTGGTCGAGCGGATCGGTGTCGAGCGGTCGCATGCGCTGATCGGGAGCGCTGACGTGCTGGTCTGGCTGGGCGAGCCCAATGAGGTGCCGCCGCACGCGCGTCAGTTGCTGGTTCAACCCAAGTGCGACCTTCCAGAGCGCACAAATGCCCCGAACGGCTCATTGCCGGTTTCATCGCTGACGGGTGAAGGCATGCCGCAACTCCTCGAGCGCTTGGCCGCTGTCGCGGGCTCGTTATTGCCAGGCGAGGACGCACTGGCGCTCAACCGGCGCCAGGCGACCCATGTGACGGAGGCAAAAGAGGCGCTCGATCGAGCCTCGAGCACTGCTGATATCGTTACGGTTGCAGAAGATCTCCGGCTGGCCCGAGGCGCGTTCGACCGTCTGACTGGCAGAGCAGGAGTTGAGGACGTTCTCGATGCGCTATTTTCGCGGTTTTGCCTCGGAAAATGACTTGTTTCACGTGAAACACCGCTTGGTCATTCCCGGAAAGGCGGAATTCCCGTAGAGGCTCTGCATGTTCGATATCCTTGTCATTGGCGCCGGCCACGCCGGCTGCGAAGCGGCCGCAGCGGCCAGCCGGCGGGGCGCGCGCGTCGGGCTCTTGACGTTCCGTGCCGAAGATCTCGGTCAGATGTCGTGCAACCCGTCGATCGGCGGCGTCGGCAAAGGCCATCTGGTCCGCGAGCTCGACGTGTTCGACGGGCTGATGGCACGCGCCGCCGACCGGGCGGCAATCCACTGCCGGATGCTCAACCGAAGCAAGGGAGCCGCCGTACAGGGACCGCGCGTTCAAGCCGACCGCCGCCTGTACCGCTCCGCCATCGTCGAGATGATCGGCCGGAGCGGGGTCGAGGTCATCGTCGCCGAAGCGTTGCGCCTGCGACATGCTGGCGGGCGCGTCACGGGCGTCGAGACCAGCGCGGGCTTCCTCGAATGTCGCTCGCTGGTGATCGCTACTGGCACCTTTTTAGACGCTCGGATCTTCGTCGGCAACGAGGTTCAAGCGGGCGGGCGGCGAGATGAGCGAGCCTCGGTCCCGTTGGCTGGCCAACTGCGCGACATCGGCCTGGGGCAGGGCCGGCTCAAGACGGGGACGCCGCCGCGGCTCGATGGCCGGACAATCGACTGGGCGCGGCTCGAGGACCAGCCCAGCGACGCGGAGCCGTGGACCATGTCGGCGATCGGCCAGCGGGTCGCTCCACCGCAGCTGCGATGTGCGATCGCCCGCACCAACAGCCGCACCCACGACCTAATTCGCACAAACTTTGACCGTTCGCCCCTGTTCGCCGGAGCGATCGAAGGCCGTGGACCGCGCTACTGCCCGTCGATCGAGGACAAGGTGAAACGCTTTGGCGACCGCGACGGCCATCTGATATTTCTCGAGCCTGAAAGTTTGAGCGACGCCCTGGTCTATCCCAATGGCATCTCGACCTCGCTCCCGGCTGACGTCCAACTCGCCTTTGTGCGGAGTATCGCCGGCCTCGAGCGAGCCGAGATTGTCCGCCCGGGCTATGCAGTCGAGTATGAGTTCGTCGATCCACGGTGTCTAAACTCAACCTTGGAAAATCGTGAGATTTCCGGGCTTTTCCTCGCCGGCCAAATCAACGGAACAACTGGTTATGAGGAAGCCGCGGCGCAGGGGCTGGCAGCCGGTCTTAACGCCGCCGCGCACGCGCTTGATCTGGCGTCCGTCCTCTTTGACCGTCGCTCGAGCTACATCGGCGTGATGATCGACGATCTGACCTTGCAGGGAGTCAGCGAGCCCTATCGGATGATGACCGCGCGCGCCGAATACCGTCTGTCGCTGCGGGCCGACAACGCGACGACTCGGCTGGGGCAAGGTGCTATCGATGCGGACTGCCTCTCACCCCGTCGCCGCAAGCAAATCAGCGATCATTTGAAGTTGCGCGGCACGACTGCGTGGGGGGATACCGAAGAAGGCCAAGCCGACGCTATCTACGCGCCCTACGTCGAGCGGCAGCAGCGGGAGTGGAATGCGGTCCGCCGCGATTCCCTGGTCTGGATCCCCGGTGGCCTCGACTATGCCAGCGTCCCCGGCCTTTCAACCGAGATGGTCGAGCGGCTGTCCGCATCGCGGCCCGAAACCCTCGACCAGGCGTCGCGTATCCACGGCGTAACCCCGGCGGCATTGTCCGCTGTTTACGCCGCGGCCAGCCGCCGCGCCGCCGCGTGAAGGAAGCGTTGGAGCGGACGGCTGGCCGTCCTGTTTCACGTGAAGCATTATCCCTTCTTGAACGGTATGTCGAGCGGCTCACCGCCGCTAATTCCGCCCAAAATCTTGTGGCCGCTTCAACGATCGGGAGCATTTGGGAACGGCACATACTCGATTCAGCGCAACTCATTCGGTTCGAGTCCTTTGCCGGTGCGTCTTGGGTCGACATCGGCTCAGGCGCCGGCTTGCCCGGCATTGTCATTGCCGCACTGACCACAGGCCAGATGAACTTGGTAGAACCCCGCCGCCTCCGGGCGGAGTTTCTGCAGGCGACAATCGTCGACCTCGGGCTTGCTGACCGCGTCTCCGTCCAGCAGTCGAAAACCGAAAATATCCAGGGCAATTTCGATGTGATCACCGCTCGCGCCGTCGCACCGCTCGGTC
>JBDSBX010000191.1:0-8765 GCA_039921365.1 Sphingomicrobium sp.
CGGCCGATGATGTATCTCGCGCTGACCTACGACCACCGGCTGGTCGACGGGCGCGAGGCGGTCACCTTCCTTGTCCGGGTGAAGGAAGCGATCGAGGACCCGACGCGGATTTTGATCGATCTATGACCGTCATTCCCGCGCAGGCGGGAATCCCGCTATGAACTGCCCCAAGAGAAGGAGCGGGATCCCCGCCTTCGCGGGGATGACGAGAGAGAAACATGGCTGAGTTTGATTTCGACCTGCTGGTGATCGGGTCCGGGCCCGGCGGCTATGTCGCGGCGATCCGCGCCGCCCAGCTGGGCTTGAAGACCGCTTGCGCCGAGAGCCGCGAGACGCTCGGCGGGACCTGCCTCAACGTCGGCTGCATCCCGTCCAAGGCCTTGCTCCACGCGTCCGAACTGTTCGACGAGGCCGCTCACGGCACCATGGCCAAATGGGGGGTCAAGGCAAGCGGCGTCGAATTGGATCTCGACGCCATGCACGGCAGTCGCCTGGAAGCGGTCAAGGGGCTCACCCAAGGCATCGAATTCCTGTTCAAGAAGAATAAGGTCGAATGGCTCAAGGGCCACGCCAGCTTCGCGAGCGCCGATACGGTCAACGTCGGCGACCGGACTGTCCGCGCCAAGAACATCGTCATCGCCACCGGCTCGTCGGTGACGCCTCTGCCCGGCGTCGACGTCGATCAGAAGTGCATCGTCGATTCGACCGGCGCGCTCGAGCTTGCCGCGGTGCCCAAGCATCTGGTGGTGATCGGCGGCGGCGTCATCGGGCTCGAACTTGGCTCGGTGTGGCTGCGGCTGGGCGCCCAGGTGACGGTGGTCGAATATCTCGACCAGATCCTGCCTGGCATGGACGGCGAGGTCCGCAAGGAAGCCAATAAGATTTTCAAGAAACAGGGTTTCGAGCTGATGCTTGGCACCAAGGTCACCGGAGCCAAGGTCGAGGGTGACGGCGTCATTCTGACCGTCGAGCCTGCCGCGGGAGGCGCCGCGGAAACGATCGCCGCCGATGTCGTGCTCGTCTCCATCGGGCGGCGGCCCAACACCGACGGGCTGGCGCTCGACAAGGCCGGCCTCAACGTCAACGCCAAGGGACAGGTGGAGATCGACCACAGCTTCAAGACCAGTGTCGCGGGCATCTGGGCGATCGGCGATTTGGTGCCCGGCCCGATGCTTGCCCATAAGGCCGAGGACGAGGGCATTGCGGTCGCCGAGAATATCGCTGGGCTGACCGGCATCGTCAACCACGAGGTCATTCCCAGCGTCGTCTACACCATGCCCGAAATCGCCGGCGTCGGCCTGACCGAAGAGCAGGCCAAGGAGCATGGCGAGATCAAGGTCGGCAAATTCCCGATGCTCGCCAACAGTCGTGCCAAAACCAACCGCGAGCCCGATGGCTTCGTCAAGGTGATCGCCGACGCCAAGACCGATCGCGTGCTCGGCGTGTGGATGATCGCTTCGGTCGCCGGCACGATGATCGCCCAAGCGGCGCAGGCGATGGAGTTCGGCGCGACTTCGGAGGACATCGCCTACACCTGCCACGCCCACCCGACCCACGCCGAGGCGCTCAAGGAAGCGGCGATGGCGGTAACCGGCAAGCCGATCCATATTTAGGAGCTCCCGCTATTGTTTCGGTAGAGAGCCGGTCTAGTACTGGCTGCCGTTGAGAGGTGTGCATGCTACAATTCATACCGGCGCTTTGGCTCCTGACAGGGATAGATCCGCCCGACGTCAGCGCGGGAGGTGATTGGTCGTGGAGTCCGGACACGCCGGCTTGCGCAGTCAAAGCAATTGCAGCCGACGGTCAGACGCTGGTGGTGTCCCGGACGCCAGGGTCCAATCAAACTATGTTTACCATTGAATGGTCCGACCCGGTCGCTCCGTCATACAACGGCGGTACCGAAGCTTTACGCGGTGCAAGTGTCATGTTTGTACGGGGCGGGCGGGCAAACGCAGAAGTGTGGACTACCAAGGATGGTAGGGGCCGGCGCTTTTTTAGCGTGATGAGCGACGACCCTGAATTCATGAGCAAATTCTCAGCGGCATCGGCAGTCGAGATCACGCACGATCGGATTGGGACCTTTCGAGCCCCAGTCCGGTGGGCCAGCGCCGCCGCTTATGCCCTGCGCAATTGCGAAGACAGGAAGATGCAAGAATGGGGGATCGACCCCGCTATGTGGCGAGGACTGAAAGTCCATCCAGTTCCACTAAAGCCCACTAACTGGGTGAGAGCGGATGAATATCCCCGCAAGGCATTAAAACACGGACTCCGAGGATGGGGGATTGCGCGGCTCGAAGTCGATCCGGATGGACGCATCAAAGCCTGTACGTCGATCAACCGCGATCTCTATCGGGAATTCAGCGACACAGTTTGCAACGCGCTGAAGCGGCGGGCGCGCTTCCAGCCCGCTCGCGATTCTAACGACAGGGCTGTGGCCGCGCCCTACGTCGTGATCGTTCGTTTCCAAACGCCCTGAAACGCGGAAATGGGGGCCGTCCGATCACGTTTGCGCCGCTGGCACGTGTGGCTCGGCTGGGTCGTCGGGCTGCCGATCCTGTTGTGGGTGGTAACCGGGCTGGCGATGGTTGCCAGGCCGATCGAGGAAGTGCGCGGCGAGGCCCTGCTGAGCGAGCCGACAGCGATGCGGATGGCGACGCCTCCGGCGGTGCCGCGAATCGACGGCCTGCCGATCAAGGGGCTGGCGCTGGAACGCCGCGCCGCGGGCATCCGCTGGGTGGTGACGCTGCCCGATGGCTCGACCCGGCTCGCCGACCCGGCGAATGGCGCGCTACTGCCGCCGCTGTCCGCCGCCGACGCGGTCCGCGAAGTCAGCGCGCGCTATACCGGCGAAGCCAAAGTCCAATCGGCGACGCGGACCGATGCCAAGAACCCGCCGATGGAACTGCGCCGGCCGCTCGCCGCGTGGCGGGTGGCGATGGACGACGGCACCCATTTCTTCGTCGATGCGGGATCGGGCGCGATCGTCGCCCGCCGAACCGGCTGGTGGCGGTTCTACGATTTGATGTGGGGCCTCCACATCATGGACCTCAAAACCCGCGAGGACGCCCACAATCCGCTGACCATCGGCTTTGCCATCGCGGCGCTGGTGATGAGCCTGTTGGCGCTGGTTCTGCTGCCGATGACGACGCGATGGCGACGGCGGAAAGCTAAGCGCCCGAGCTGAACAGCGACTGGAAGGGGAGTGGTTCGGCGGGCTCAGGAGTCCGCGGCGCGAGATCTTTCTGCCACAGGCCGACATCGAGCCATTCGCCGAACTTGAAGCCGGTGCCGCGGTAGGCGCCGGCGGGCAAAAAGCCGAGCGACTCGTGAAGGCGGACGCTGGCGTCGTTGGGCAAGGCGATCGCGCCGATGGCGACGACATAGCCCTGCCGTTCGAGGAGGTCGATGAGCATGACCAAAAGGCGCTTGCCGATGCCGCGGCCATGGGCTCCGGCGGCAAGGTAAATTCCGGTCTCGACGCTCCAGCGATAGGCAGGGCGGGCGCGGAACGGCGAACTGCTGGCGAAGCCTTTGATTTCATTGTCTTCTTCGGCGATCAGCCAAGGATGGAAGCCCGGGCGTTCGCCAAGCATGCGCCGCGCCATCTCGGCCGGGTCGGGCGCCTGCTCCTCGAAACTGATCCGGCTGTCCTCGACGTACGGGCGATAGACCTCGGCAATGCCGGCTGCGTCCGCTTCGCGCGCGAGGCGGATCAGAACCATTCCGCAAGCGCGGCTAGGAAACCTTTGTCCGCGTTGGTCAATACGGCCGGTGCAACCGGTCCGCATTCGAGGCAACGGGCCTGGATTCGCGGGCCCGACAGGATCGCGCGCAGGTCGGCGATCATCGCCGCCAGCTGGAACTCGGGCTGGCCGCCGATCGCCGCGAAGCCATCGGCCGGCGCGGCGCCGTCGTCGCGCTCCTGGGTCGCCAGCATCTCGACCAGATTTTCCCTGAAGCCCGCCGGCCGCTCCAGAAAGCGGACATCGCGATCATCCTTGTCGAGCTTGGCAAGCTCCGCCGCCTTCACAATCGCTTCGGCCATGCCGCCAAAGCCATCGACCAGGCCGAGCTGGCGGGCGGTGCCGCCGTCCCAGATCCGCCCCTGGGCGATCTTGTCGATGTCGGCGGGCGATTTGCGGCGCGACTGGGCGACCACGCCAAGAAAGGTGCGGTAGATCGATTCGACCGACGCCTGGATCAGGCGGCTGGCGTCGGGCGACGGGCCGCGGAGCAAATCGGGTTCGCCCGACAGCGGCGTCGTCTTGATGCCGTCGGCGCCGATGCCGAGCTTGGCCAGCGATCCCTGAAAACTCGGCAGGATGCCGAACACGCCGATCGAGCCGGTGATCGTCGACGGCTCGGCGTAGATGAAGTCGGCCGGGGTCGAGACCCAATAGCCGCCCGACGCGGCAACGCTGCCCATCGACACGAGGATCGGCAGCCCCTCGTCCTTGGCGGCGAGGATCGCCTGCCGGATACGTTCGGACGCAAGCACCGAGCCGCCCGGGCTGTCGACCCGGACGACCAGCGCCTTGAGCCCGCCTTTCTGGAGTCCGTCCTCGATCAGCTTGGCGATGCTGTCGCCGCCGGCGGTGCCGTTGGGCGCCTTGCCGTCGACAATCGTCCCGGCGATGGTGACGACGCCGATCGGCCCGTTCGGCTTATCCTTAACGACGTCATTGAGGTAGCTGGCGAGCGTGATGCCCTTGTAGCCGCCCGGCGCCTTGTCATCCTCCCCGCCCAGTTGGGCGAGGCGCGCCTCGAACACGCGCCGGTCGGCGATCCTGTCGACCAGCCCGGCGGCCAGCGCGGCCTTGGCCATGTCGCCGCCCGCCGCATCGACCGCGCCCGGCATGTCCTTGAGGAACGCGTCGATCTTGGCCTGGGGGCGGGCCCGAAGCACGCTCTCGCGCCAGCTCTCGAGCAAGGCCTGGCTGAACGACTGATAATTCTCGCGGGCCTCGGGCGACATGTCGTTGCGGATAAACGGCTCGACCGCCGCCTTGTAGGTGCCGACGCGGTAGACGTTGGCGGTCACCCCAAGCTTGTCGAGCAAGCCCTTGAAATAGAGGTTGGGGCCGCCGGGGCCGGCGATGGCGACGGCGCCGAGCGGATTGAGCCACACTTCGGACGCGGCGGCGGCGAGCTGGTAGCTGTCGTTGGAATAACCGGTCGAATAAGCCAGCACCCGTTTGCCCGATGTCCGCACCCGGCGGATGGCGTCGGCGAGTTCGGACATCGCCGTCTGGCCGCCGCCAAGGAAGCCGTCGAGGTCGAGCGCCACGGCTTTGACCCGATCGTCTTTGCGGGACTCGTCGAGCACGGCAATCAGGTCGCGAAGGCGATACTGCTTGACGCGACTTCCGCCCGCCAGCTCCGACAGTTGCGCCTTGGCCGGCTGCTCGACCACCGATCCTTCGAGCTTGAGGGCGAGCACGCCATCCGTGACGGGGTCGGGCCTGGCCGACAGGCCCGCATAGAGCAGGCCGAAGAATAGCAGCATCAGAAGCAGCACGAGGGCGTCCTTGATGCCCACCAGCAGCTTCCAAATCGCGCGCACGAATTTCATGAAATTGGTCCTCGGGAGAATGTTTGCGGTTAGCTAGCCGAGAAGAGCTGTCATTGCGAGCACCCGGGTCCGGTTATGCCGGCCCGAGCACAGGCTCCGCGAAGCAATCCAGTTTCTTGATTGGGCTGGATTGCTTCGTCGCTTCGCTCCTCGCAATGACGGCAAGATGGACAGCGGGCTCTCATCGACAATCGAACACGCTTGGCGCGACGAGCTGCGGGCGACGATCGCGCTCGCCTGGCCGCTGATCCTGTCGAACCTGACGATGGCGCTGATCCAGGCAACCGATGTCGTGCTGATGGGCTGGCTCGGACCGCGGGCGCTCGCTGCCTCGGCGCTCGGCCTCAACTTGACGTTCGTTTTTATCCTGCTCGGCATCGGCGTGGTCGCCGCGTCGTCGCCGCTGATGGCGACCGCGCTGGGCAAGCGCTCGTCGGCGGTGCGCGATGTCCGCCGATCGTTTCGCCAGGCGTCCTGGGTGGCGATCTGCATCGCGCTCGCCACCTGGGCGGTGTTGTGGAACTCGGAAAAACTGATCGTCCTGCTCGGCCAGGAGCCGCGGCTGGCGGCCGGCGCGCAAACGTTCCTGCGCGGGTATATGTGGAGCATCCTGCCGTTCCTGCTGTTCCAGGCGATGCGCAATTTCCTCTCGGCGCTCGAGCGGCCGCGGTGGATCTTCATCGTCAGCGCGCTTGGCATCCTGCTCAACGCGCTGGTCAGCTGGTCGCTGATTTTCGGGCATTTTGGCCTGCCGGCGCTCGGCATCTTCGGCGGCGGGCTCGGCAGCTCGATCGTCTGGGGGCTGCTGACCGTGACGCTTGGCATCGTTCTGGCGTGCGATCGCAAATTCCGCCGTTTCCATCTGTTCGGCCGCTTCTGGCGGCCCGACTGGCCGCGCTTTCGCCACATCTGGCGATTGGGCCTGCCGATCGGCCTGACGATGGCTTTCGAGGGCGCCGTGTTCGGTGCCGCCGCCTATCTGATGGGGCTGATCGATGCCGAATCGATCGCCGCCCACGCGGTCGCGCTGCAGATCGCCGCTCTGAGTTTCATGGTCCCGCTCGGCCTCGGCCAGGCGGCCACGGTCCGCGTCGGCCGGGCGGTCGGCCGCAACGACGCCAACGGTATCGCGCGCGCCGGCTGGACGGCGTGGACGCTGGGCGTCGGCTTCATGGCGGCGATGGCGCTTGGCCTGTGGATCTTCCCTCGTGAGCTGATGACGCTGTTTCTCGCCGACGTGCCGGCCAATGCGAGAGTCATCCAGTTGGGCGTGTCGTTCCTGGTGGTCGCGGCGGCTTTCCAGATCGTCGATGGCGCCCAGGTGGTCGGTGCCGGCATGCTGCGCGGGCTCCACGATACCAAGCGGCCGATGCTGTTTGCATTGTTCGGCTATTGGGTGGTCGGGCTTGGCGTTGGCGTCTGGCTGGCCTTTGCCGGCGGCTGGCAGGGCGTCGGCATCTGGATCGGGCTCGCCACCGGCCTCGGCGTCGTCGCGGTGCTGATGATTGCCCGTTGGGTAATGCGCGACCGCCTTGGACTGGCCGGGTCCAAGCCATAGCGCGGCTTGCTGGCAGCCGGCCGCAAGTATAGACTTCGCCACGTATGCTGGAGGCGGCTGTAGCGTGAAAACATTCGTCCGGATGATCATCGGCCTTGGACTGGCCGCAGTTGCCGGGACGGGGCTTGCCCAGCAACCAAAGCCGCTGCCGAAGCCCTACCAATTCCCCAAAGTGTTCCGTCCGCTCCCTCTGCCCCCGATGATAAAGCCCGCTCCGGCGCCGCCTGCTTCGGCGCCGCTCAACCTGCCCTATCGCACCACGACGCCGGCGATCCAGGTGGTCGGCAGCAAGGAGTTGCCGGAACCGCTGGCCGAGTTCAGGCCCGTCCGCCTGACCACCGGCGCGATCGAAGTAATCGGCAGCAAGGCCTTACCGGATTCGCTGCCAGAGTTTCGTCCCGTGAGACTGACGACGCCCCCCATCGAGGTCGTTGGAGCCAAGGAGTGACCATGAAACGCCACGCCATTCACTTGTTCGCCCTGGTAGCCGGTCTCGCCTGCGCCGCCCCCGCGTCTTCGGCAGACTTCACCTTTGACGTACCGGTCACGGTCGAAAACCTTCCTAGCCTTACGTCGATCGGCGTGCAGTGCGCGGTTTATAGCGGAGCCACCGTCGGTGGGATCATCGCGGTCGCACGTTCGGCGCCAGTTGCCGTATCGGGCGGACGGTACGACGGCACGATCACGGTCGAGGTCAATAATGAGGGCCTCACCCCCAGCAGTGAGGCGCGCTCATATCGCTGCGGCGTGGTCGGAGGGGGAACCTCACGGACCGGCGTTGCCTATGGATTGTCCATCGATAGTTTCATCGACGGCTATCAGCGCGCTACCGGGCACATGATCGTGACCGCCAATAACAACGTGAGCGGACCGATACCCTGATTCCCGTCGACCGTTTGCTTTCTTCACCCAAGCGGATGCTTGACGGGTCGGGTTACCCGACCCATATGGACCGCATCGCTGGCACTCCCATGGTGAGAGTGCCAAGCAGATTCGTGAGCAACAAATTTAAAAGGGCAATTGGCTATGGGTTTCAGGCCGCTTCATGATCGCGTTCTCGTCCGCCGGGTCGAGGCCGAAGAGAAAACCGCCGGCGGGATCATCATTCCCGACTCGGCACAGGAAAAGCCGCAGGAAGGCGAAGTCATCTCGGTTGGGACCGGAACCCGCGCCGAAGACGGCAAGGTGACGCCGCTCGACGTCAAGGCCGGCGACAAGATCCTGTTCGGCAAATGGTCGGGCACCGAGGTCAAGATCTCGGGCGAAGACCTGATCATCATGAAGGAAAGCGACATTTTGGGCGTCGTTGGCTGAAGCCAATGACGCGCAACCCCGGCGAAAGCCGGGGCCCAGGATTCTTTGTTTTAACTGGACCCCGGCCTGCGCCGGGGAACTAAAGGGAGCCAATCATGGCAGCCAAGGACGTTAAATTTTCGCGCGACGCGCGCGAGCGGATTATGCGGGGCGTGGATATTCTCGCCGACGCGGTCAAGGTCACACTCGGCCCCAAAGGCCGCAACGTGGTCATCGACAAGAGCTACGGCGCGCCGCGCATCACCAAGGACGGAGTCACCGTCGCCAAGGAAATCGAGCTCAAGGACAAGTTCGAGAACATGGGCGCGCAGATGGTCCGCG
>JBDSBX010000192.1:0-2514 GCA_039921365.1 Sphingomicrobium sp.
CAGTCGTTGCGGCCTGGCGATCCAACGGTCGCGGAGGCGACGAGCGAAATTGGGCGCATTGTCGCCGACGCCTTGGGCGGCGCCAATGTCCACGCGATCGATGCCTTGCTGGACGCCATGACGGGTCACGCGCATGGTCTCGATCATCTGGCCGAGGGCTTTGCCAACCATGTTCCGACTGCCCCGGGATCGTGGGATGGAGCGCTCGGCGGCCTAGTGGCCTTCGCCCACGCCGCCTTCGCCATTGAGGCGGCCCCATTGCATCACGACACACCGCCCCTGGCCTAGGATTCTCGCCGGGCGCGCGGTCTTCCCTCAGCTTCCCGCGAGCGCCCTCCGCACGGCTTTGTCCAACGCCTCAGCGCGAAACGGCTTGGTCAGCAACGGCGCGTTGGGCGCGACCCGCCGGACCGCGTCGGTTTCGCTATATCCGGATACGAACAGGATCCGCTGGTCGGAATGCTCGGCGAGCACGCGGTTGGCGACTTCGGCGCCGGACAGGCCGGGCATGATGAAATCGACAATCACCAGGTCCGGCCGGTCCTGGGCGATCGCTTTCAAGCCCTTGCGGCCGTCGCTCGCCTCGCGAACGCGATAACCTTGCTCCTCGAGGCTGGTGACGATGAAGCCGCGGACGTCGGGGTCGTCGTCGATGACCAGCACCGACGCGTCGGCCGGGTCGAAATCGGCTTGGCCTGGTTCGACGGTTTCGGCATCGGCCGCCGCCGCCGCCTGCTCGGACAACCGGAACCACATCTTGACCGTGGTCCCGACGCCCAGCTTGCTTTCGATCCGCGCGGTGCCGCCGGATTGCTTGGCCATGCCATAGACCATCGACAGTCCTAGCCCGGTGCCCTTGCCGACTTCCTTGGTGGTAAAAAAGGGCTCGAAGGCGCGCGCCGCGACCGCTTCGTTCATGCCCGGCCCGGTGTCGGCGATCGACAGCTCGATATAGCCGCCGTCCTCGAGCTCGGGATCGTCCTTGATCGTCACCGCCCGAGTCCGAAAGGTGAGGATGCCGCCTTCGGGCATGGCGTCGCGGGCGTTGATCGCGAGGTTGAGGACGGCGACCTCGAGCTGGGTCGGGTCGGCCATCACCGGCAGGCCCTCCTCGTCGAGGTCGAAGCGTTTCTCGATGCCCGGGCCGAGCACGTTACGCAGCAGCGGCCGCATGTTGACAAGGATCGGCACGACCGGCGTCGGCCGAACTTCGAGCCGCTGGACCCGGCTGAACGCCAGCAATTGCCCGGTCAGGCGGGCGCCGCGCTCGGCCGCCGACAGCGCGTTCTCGGCATAACGGCGCAGCTTGGTGTCCTCGGACCGCTTGGCGACGATATCGAGCCCGCCGACGACCACGGTCAGCAAATTGTTGAAGTCGTGAGCGATGCCGCCGGTCAGCTGGCCGAGCGCCTCCATCTTCTGGCTCTGGCGAAGCTGCTCCTGCGCCGCCTTCAAGTCGGTGATGTCGCGCGCCTCGAACAACAGATAGATGATCGTCCCTTCGTCGTCGCGCACCGGCTGGATTGAAATATCGAGGTAAGCGGTGGCGGCGCCGTCGCGCTCCATCGCCACTTCCTGGTTGAAATTCTGGCCGCGCGCGACGCGCTGGACGGCGTCGGTGATCATGCCGATGTGCTGCGGATAGGCCTTGAGCGTCGGCGAATCCCAGATCTTGACGCCGATCGACCGCCGCGGGTTGTCCGACCGCCACACCGCCTCCTTGCGGTTCAACTCGATGATGGTGCCGTCGGGCTTTAGCAGCACTAGCACTTCCAGGACCGTCTCGAAGATCGCGCGGAACTGGGCTTCGCTCCGCGTCAGCAAGGCGGTCCGCTCCTCGACCAGGCGCTTCAATTCGAGCTCGGCCTCCTTGGCGAGCGTGACGTCGCTGGCGACGCCGATGAAGCCGGCGAGGCTGCCGTCGGCGTTGAACCGCGGCGACGAGACGCTGCGCAGCCAGCGATATTCGCCGTCCGCCCGCCGGTACCGCGCCTCGAGCGGGAACGGCTGCAACGTCGCCTCGCCAGCCAGGCTCTCGCCAATCAATCGTTCGCGATCGTCGGGGTGGAGCAGCCTGGTCCAGTCGTAGGTCCGCGCCCCCTCGCGGCTCAGGCCCAAAAATTCGGCATAGCAATCGTTGACGAAGTCGCGGGTCCGGTCGCGCCGCGTGACCCACACCATGACCGGCGCCGAGTCGGCGATCCGCCGGAACCGCGCCTCGCTTTCGCGCAACGCCCGCTCGGCGCCGCGCTGCTCGGTAACGTCGGTCGAGACCGCGATGAACCCTCGCACCTCGCCGGCCGCATCGCGCCACGGAATATATTCGGACTGCAGCGACAAGCGACCGCGGGCCGGATGCTCGAACGTCGTCGAGACCGCCTGCCGCTCGCCTGCCAGCGCCGCGCGGATCACCGGCTCGCGCTCGCGAAACGCCTCGTCGCCGGTAATCTCCTGCGGCGTCCGCCCGAGGATTTCCGAGCGCGGCATCTCGAGCCAGTCGGCCAGCGCCTTGTT
>JBDSBX010000193.1:0-6489 GCA_039921365.1 Sphingomicrobium sp.
GTCGAGGCCGGCGATCAGCGGCTCGGCGAATGTGGGGCTGAATAAGTCTTTCACGGGCGATCAAACCAATACACTGTTCGTGTCGAGCGTAGTCGAGACAGGTCCCTCGGCTTCGCTCGGGACGAACGGGGCATGTTGTCGCCTTTCACGCCTCGGACAACTCGGCCAATTCGGACGGGCGGAGCTCGGGGGCGAGTTGGTCGAAGGTGCACTGCGCGGGCGCTTTGTCGGGGCGCCAGCGGAGGAAGCCCGTGCCGTGGCGGAAGCGGCGGCCGGTGACCTGGTCGTAGCGGACCTCGGCGACCAGCTTGGGCTTGAGCGGCTGCCACTCGGCCGAGCGCGCGGTCGCCCAGCGGCTCGAGCCGCCGGGAGCGTTGCCGGTGAAACCCGGCGGGCCAACCAGCGCTTCGAGCCGTTCGGTCAGCGCGGCGCGGTCGTCGGACTTGATCGCCGAGGTAAAGCCGACGTGATGGAGCAGGCCGTTGTCGTCGTAGAGGCCGAGCAGGAGCGAGCCGACTTCCTTCTTTTTCTCGGCATAACGAAAACCGCCGACGACGCAGTCCGCGGTGCGCTGCTGCTTGACCTTGATCATCGCCCGCTCGCCCGGCCGGTAGGGCTGGTCGAGCCGCTTGGCGATGACCCCGTCGAGGGCGCCGCCGCTGCGTTCGAGCCAGTCGACGGCGGTCGCGTGGTTGCGGGTGGCGGGGGACAGTAGCAGGCCGGGGATGCGTTGCTTGGCATAGAAGCGCTCGAGCGCCTGGCGGCGGTCGGCCAGCGGCTTTCCCGCGAGCGACTGGCCGCCCAGCGACAGCAGGTCGAAAAGCATGAACTCGGCCGGGGTTTGCTGCGACAGCTTGCGGATGCGGCTTTCGGCAGGGTGGAGGCGCAGTTGCAGCGCCTCGAACGACAAAGCGTCGCCGAGCGGGATGATGAGTTCGCCATCGAGCAGGAAGTTTTGCTCCTTGAGCCCATCGAGCATCGCGACAAGTTCGGGGAAATAGCGGCCGAGCGGTTTGCCCGATTTCGAAGTCAGATCGACCGCGCCGCAGTCGCGAGTCGCAAGGCAGCGGAAGCCGTCCCACTTGGGTTCGTACTGCCAGCCGTCGCCGTCGGGCAGTTTGGCGGCGAGCAGCGCTTCCATCGGCGCGGGCGGTTTCGGCGGTGCCATGCAAGGTGAACGATTCACATGGCCCGGCGGTGCCGAGCGGCTAGCGTGAAGCGAATGACCCAGGCAGCAGGCATCGACAGCGGCGACACGGCGTGGATGCTGGCGGCGACGGTGCTGGTGGTGCTGATGGTGCTGCCGGGGCTGGCGCTGTTCTATGGCGGGCTGGTCCGCGCCAAGAATTTGCTGTCGGTGATGAGCCAGGTGCTGGGGATCACCGCGGTCGCCATCCTGGTCTGGGTCGGCTGGGGCTACAGCCTGGCGTTCGCGGAGGGCAATTCGGTCGTTGGCGGGCTCGGCAAGCTCGGCCTGGCGGGGGTCGATGGAGAGACACTGTGGGCGGTCGGGAGCGACGGTGGAGCGATCCCCGAGCTGGTCTTCGTCGCCTTCCAGATGAGCTTCGCGGCGATCACCGCGGCGCTGGTCATCGGCGCCCTGGTCGAGCGGGTGCGGTTCGCCGCGGTGATGCTGTTTTCGGCCTTGTGGCTGACGATCGTCTATGCGCCGCTGGCGCACATGGTGTGGGCGGCGGACGGGCTGCTGTTCGTAATGGGCGCGATCGATTTCGCCGGCGGCACCGTCGTCCACATCAACGCCGGCATCGCCGGGCTGGTCGGAGTCGCTTTCGCCGGGCCGCGGATCGGCCATTTGAAGGAAGCAATGCCGCCGCACTCGCTGGCGCTGACGATGGTCGGCGCCGGCCTGCTGTGGGTCGGCTGGTTCGGATTCAACGCCGGCTCGGCACTCGAGGCCAACGGGCTGGCCGGGGTCGCGATGATCAACACCTTCGTCGCCTCGGCCGCGGGCGTGCTGGCGTGGATGGGCGTCGAGCGGCTGGTGTCGGGCAAGCCGTCGATGCTCGGCGGCGCCTCGGGCGCGGTCGCGGGGCTGGTCGCGGTAACGCCCGCGGCGGGGATCAGCGGACCGCTCGGCGCGATGCTGCTCGGGGCGGCCGCGAGCCTGGCCTGCTACGCCTTTGTCGGGTCGCTGAAGAACCGGCTCAAGCTAGACGACAGTCTCGACGTGTTCGGGATCCACGGGCTGGGCGGGATCGTCGGGTCGCTCGGCACGGCATTGGTCGCGGTGCCGGCGCTGGGCGGGCACGGCGGCCATGACTATGCTGCCGGGCACCAGCTACTGATCCAGATCGCCGCGGTCGCAGTAGCGATCGCCTGGTCGGCGGGGGGATCGGCGCTGTGCTTCGCGATCGTCGGGCTGGTTACGCCGCTGCGCTATGACCGCGAGCGCGAGCGCGAAGGGCTCGACCTTAGCGACCACGGCGAGCGTGCCTATAATTATTGAGTGAAGCGGGGGTCAGCGACCCAATGAACGCGCGAGCATGGCCTTGACCTTGGCAACCAGCGCCGGCGTCCGCTTGCCGAGGATACCGCGGGCTTGCTCCGGCAAATGCTCCGCCGGTTCCCCGTGATCGCCGAAAATGTAGAAATCGAAGAATGAGCGCCAGCTGGCGAGCTCGGCCGGCGGCAGGTCCTTGAGGGTGATCACCGCGTGATAAAGCGCATTCAATGGCGTCAGCAGCGGCGGGTCGCCGTCGCGCCACCAGAAATTGACCATTGCGCCAAGCTCGTCGAGCGAGGCGACCGCGTGCCACCACAGGCTCGGCAGATAGAGCGCATCGCCGGGCCCGAGCTCGGTCGTTTCGGCCGCCTTCCGGGCTTCGCGGAAGCGCGGATGCCGAGCGAAGTCGGGGGCGTCGAGATCGACCAGGCTGGTCGGCTGTCCGGCCAGGGTGAAGTCCAATGGGCCGACGTAGAGGTTGCGCAGCTGATCGGTCGGGAACAGCGTGAAGCGCCGACGGCCGGCGACGACACAGGCAAGATTCTGCGGCAGGTCCCAGTGCGCCGCGGTCCGGGTGCGATTGCCGAGCCACAGCGAGATCAGCGTTTCCCGCGCTGGGTCGAGCAGCGGCATCGGCAGATTCGCAAGCAGCTTCGGCAAATGCTTCCGGATCGGAATGCCGCCGGCGTACATGGAAAACGGTTCGGCGTGCCCGCGCTGGCGCAGCAGCAGGTCGAGAAGCTGGCCAACGGTGGCGAGGCGGCGCTCGTGGTTGAAGCCGGTGAAATCGGCGTTGTAACCGAACCGGCCGCCGATGCCCGGCTCCCCAAACCAGGCTTCGAACGGCTCGTCGCCTGAACTTTCGCGCAACACAGCCGCGAGCGCTTCGTCGCCCGAGCGGCCCGCCCGCACGGCCGGCCAGTCGGCGCACAGTCCGCGCAGCACCGTCGGTTTGCCGGTGGGGACAATGTCCTGCTCAAAGCGCTGGCGATCGACGTCGTGGACTTCGGTGACCGGCCGCATGCCCTCGGCTCCCTTATCGCCGATGCGGCGACTTGCGCGGCGGCAGCAGAAAACGCAGCGGGATTGCGACGCGCGACGCCCAGCTGATCTCGTTGTGCGCCTGGCCGGGGAAGTCGCGGGTGAGCCAGTTGACGCCCAAGCGGTAACCGCGCCTGGTGACGAGCCGGTCGATCCGCTTCTGGTAGCGCGCGTACTGGGCGTCGAGAGTTTCGCTGCCGTGATCGAAATAGAGTCGGTGGGCGGCGGGTGACGGTAGCGCCGGCGCAAGATAATGCTCGAA
Organism: Sphingomicrobium sp.; assembly: GCA_039921365.1. Taxonomy (GTDB): domain Bacteria; phylum Pseudomonadota; class Alphaproteobacteria; order Sphingomonadales; family Sphingomonadaceae; genus Sphingomicrobium. Next base: position 3,768 of record JBDSBX010000193.1, read on the forward strand.
CGCCGATGAAACGGCCGCAAAATCCGCGTCGCTGAGCGTTTTGCCTACCGCCGGGACCATCAGCGGCCAGTGAGTCGAGACCATTCCGGCGGCGCCGAATATTTTCGGATATTCGTTGATCGCATAGAGCGAGATCAGCGCGCCCATCGACGAGCCCATGATGGCCGTGTTGGCGCCGTCGCTGCGGACATTGTACTTTCGATCGATCATCGGCTTCAGTTCGCGGACGAGGAACTTCAGATAGCCGTCGGACAAGGGGTCGCCGCCGTAGAGCCTGCGAACCCGATCCATGTAGGCCGGCGGCAAGTGGGTAAAGGCCTTCGACGGGACATATTCGCGCAGGCGCTTGGGCGTGCTCCAGATCCCGACGACGATCGTCGGGCGCACCTTGTGCTCGGCGATCAGCCGGTCGAGCGTCTCGTCGATCCGCCATTCCATGCCGTACGGTGCGTCCGCTTTGTCGAACAAATTCTGGCCGTCGTGCATGTACAGCACCGCGTAAGGTGGCCCGTCCGGTGAATAATTGCTCGGCAGCCACACCTGCACCCGTCGCGGGTCGGCGTAGCGTGATTGCATGACCCCGAGATCGTCGAGCTTGCCGGCCGCGACCTTAGCCTCGGCTGGACTGGCAATCGCCAGCGCCACGAGCAGCGCCAGCAGCAAGCGATAAATCATCGCTTCAGCGCCACGAACCGCACCGCCGTGCCGCCGCCGGGCGCGATCCTGACCGCCAGCCGGTCGCCGCTGGTGACGCTCCGCTGCTCGATGACGATGTCGCGCGGGTTGGTGCGGTAGTCGGCGCGGTCGCCGTCGCGGTAGATTTCTGCACGGTAGCGGCGGCCGGGCTCGAGGAAGCTCAATGGCACGTCGAAACGCCGCTCCTGCTCGTCGCCGATCGCACCGACGAACCAATTTGCCGACTTGCGATCCTTGCGCGCGATGACGGCGAAGTCGCCAACTTCGCCGGCGAGCATCCGCGTGTCCTCCCAATGGACGACAACGTCCTTGATGAACTGGAACGGCGCCAGGTTTGCCTCGTAATTCTCGGGCAAATCCGCGGCCATCTGGATCGGCGAATAGAGCACGACGTAGAGCCCGAGCTGGCGCGCCAGCGTCGATGGGATCGCCGTGTTGCCCTTGCCGATCAGGCTGAGGATGCCCGGAGTATAGTCCATCGGGCCGGACAACATGCGGGTGAAGACCAGATTGACTTCATGCTCGGGCGGGTTCTTGGGCTCGCCCCAGGCGTTATATTCCATCCCGCGCTGGCCTTCGCGGCTGACCCAATTGGGGTAAGTGCGGCGAATGCCGGTGTCCTTGATCGCCTCGTGCGGATTGACCGCGATGTGACGCTTGGCGGCTTCCCTGACGACCTTCAAATGGTGCCGCGCCATGACCTGCCCTTCGTGCCATTCGAAGATGATCTTGCCGTCGGGCCCGCGCGCCTGGATGCCGCCCGCGTCGGCGACATAGCCGGTCTTGACCGCCGGAATGCCAAGCCGCTGGTCGAGGTCGAAGGCGGCGTCGAGCTGGCTTTCGTAATTGGCGATGTTGCCCGAGGTCTCGTGGTGCCCGATCAGCACCACGCCTTTCTTGTGGCCGTAGGCGGCGATCCTGGCGATATCGAAATCGGGATAGGGCTTGGTGAAGCTGAATTCGTCACCGGTCGCGAACCAGTCGCCGTCCCAGCCGATATTCCAGCCCTCGATCAAAACGCCGCCAAAGCCGTGCTTCGCCGCGAAGTCGATCATCTTCATCGCGTAGGGAGTCGTAGCGCCATGCTTGGGACCCGAATGCCAGGTCTGCGTGTCGAGGTGCATGCCCCACCAGATGCCGACATATTTCATCGGCTTGACCCAGCTGACGTCGCCGAGCGCATTGGGCGCGTTGAAATTTAGGAACAGCGCGTTGGCCGCGTAGAGGCTTGGGCCGTCGGGCGTGATCAGGATGACCCGCCACGGCGTCGCGAATGGCGTTGCGCGGACCACCTTCGGGCCCGCTGCCGAGTAGGTCAGCACGGCCTCGAGCAGGCCGTTTTCGACCTGCCGGACATTCATTCCCGAATAGTCGATCAACGCCGCTTCGTGGATCGCGATATGGGTACCGTCGGCGGTGCGCATCGTCAGCGGCGTCTGGGCGGTGGCGATGCCGCTGATCGGCGTGCGGTTGTAGAGATATTCCTCGCGGTTGGACTCGAACGCCGGCGACCACCACGCTTCGCCGGGCTCGACGATCCGGAACTGGGTCAGCTCCTCGGTGATGTTGCCGTGGGTCAGGTTCGGCTGATTGGGAAGCTCGTAGCGGAAGCCGACGCCATTGTCGTAGATCCGGAACACCAGCGTCATGCGCCGCTTGAGCTTGGTCTTTTCCTCGAAGCCGACGGCGAGCTCGTTGTAATGATCGCGGATCCGGCGCCATTCGCCCCACGGCTGCTCCCAGGTCTCGTCATGGCTGCGCCTGGTTTGCCCGGTCAGCCGGAAATTGCGCAGCAGCTGCGGCCCGTCGTTGAGCAAAAATCCGACATGGCTCTCGCCGATCACCGGCTTGCCCAGCCGGCTGACCGCATAGCCGACCCGGCCCTCGCCGTTGATGGTGATGTCGACGGTGAGCATTTTGCCGGGCGATGACGCGCTGGCGACCTTGTCGGCGGCCGCTGCGGGCACAGCGAGGATCAGCGCCAGCAGGGCGACGAGCAGTCGGGCGATCATCGGCTGAGGTCCTC